>CAYISF010000014.1:0-12738 GCA_964366065.1 uncultured Candidatus Saccharibacteria bacterium
GGAATTTTTCTCGCCGTGCAGGGAATTACGACGATTGAAGAAGTTCTCCGCGTTGTTTCGTCGGACTGAAAAGATTAAAGCTAAAAGCGAAAAATGGAAAAGATAACGCGGATTATTTTAGTTTTTAGTTTTCATTTATGTTGTATTCCTACACCGCCAAAGACCCAAAAGGAGTAATAATTCCCGGCAGACGCGAGGCGCCGGATAAGTTAACCCTTGCCCGAGAACTCCGCGGCGAGGGGTTTACTCTTATTGTGGCCCATGAGGCGTCGGGGAAAACGGATTTCTCGTCAGTGAACAATTTGTTTGTGCGGGTGAAACTTCACGAAAAAGTTATTTTTACGAGGAATCTCGCCGCCATGCTTCGTGCCGGAATCGCCCTTGCCCGCGGTTTAAGCATTTTGGAGCGGCAGACCAATAATTTTAGGCTGAAAAAAATCATAAAATCGTTTTTAGACGATATTAACAGCGGGAAAAGCCTAAGTGAGAGCATGAAAAAGTTCCCCAATATTTTTTCATCACTTTTTGTCTCGATGGTGCGGGCCGGCGAGGAATCCGGCGGGCTTCCCGACTCACTCGAGGCCATCGGCGCGCAGCTTGATAAAAGCTATATTATGGGGAGAAAGATACGCGGGGCGCTTATGTATCCATCCATTATCCTCATCGCTATTTTTGTTATCGGCACGCTCATGCTCATTTATGTCGTGCCTACTTTGACGGCAACCTTCCGCGATATGGATGTTCCTCTTCCGGGGAGCACGAAAATGATTATTTTTCTCTCTGACCTTTTAATTTCCCACACGCTTGCTTTTTTTATCTTGATAATCGCCGCCGTCGCGGGATTTATTTTTCTCCTGCGCACGGCCCGCGGCAAGCGGGCCTATGATTATTTTGTTTTGCATTTGCCGATATTCGGACCAATCGTTAAAGAAGTGAACGCCGCGCGCACGACCCGCACGCTTTCTTCCCTTCTCTCAGCCGGCGTTCCGATGCAAGAGTCGCTTCGCATCACCAATGAAGTTCTACAGAACACGTATTATAAAGAAATACTTTCCGAGGCCGAAGTCGATGTCGGCAAGGGTTTAACAATGTCGAGTTTGTTCAAGGCGCGAAGCGACTTATATCCGGTCATGGTCGGCGAGATGATGGAAGTCGGCGAAGAAACCGGAAAACTAAGCGAGATGCTTAAAAATATCGCTTATTTTTATGAAGATGAAGTGGACGCGACCACGAAAGACCTTTCAGCGCTGATAGAGCCTATTCTTATGATTATAATCGGCAGCGCCGTCGGGTTTTTTGCCGTGGCTATGATTTCACCGACTTACACGATACTAAACAGCGTTTAGTAAATGCAAAACCTACAACCTACAACCTACAACCTACAACCTAATCATCGAGGGTTTACCCTGATTGAGGCCGCAATCAGTATCGCGATTTTCCTTATCTTGAGTATTAGCTTTTACAACATTACTCTCTCCGTTGTAGATAAGGTCCGTTTTTCCCGGGAGAAGTCAACCATTGCGCTGCTCGCAGGCCAATATATGGAGATAGCGCGAAATCTCCCGTATTCCCAGGTCGGAACTGTAAACGGGAATCCGCCCGGCAATCTTCCTGACCTGCCGAACGCGACCAATGTTACTATTGAGGGCGTCGCGTACCAAGTATATTATGTCGTAAATTATATAGATGATCCGTCAGACGGTACGATTATAGCCGCTACCGATACGGCTCCAAACGACTATAAGCAGGTTAAACTCTACATAAAAGACACTTCAACGGGAGTCGCCAGTAATTTTTTGACAAACATCGTTCCTCAGGGGCTTGAGGGATTATCGAGCGGGGGAGCGCTTTACATAAAAGTGTTTAATGCCGTAGGCCAGCCGATTCCCGGCGCGGCTGTTCAAATTATAAATACTCAGTTAAACCCGGATATTAATTTGACCCGAACCACTGATGCAAGCGGCAATTGGGTTGAGGTCGGTTTGCCCGACAGTGTAAGCGGCTATCATATTATTGCTACGAAAAGCGGATATTCCACTGACCGGACATATCCAAGTAGCGGAGGGAATCCGGACCCGACCAAACCCGATGCTACGATTTCGAACGGTCAGGTTACTCAAGTCAGTTTTTCCATAGATAAGGTGAGCAATCTGGTGTTTAACACTTTTAATCAAACATGCGGCCCGCTTGCGGGGACCGGCTTGGAGGTGCGCGGCTCAAAATTAATCGGTACGCCGGACGTTTTGAAGTTCAATAATACTTATACCTCGGATTCAAACGGGCAAATCGCGCTTAATAATATAGAGTGGGACAATTATACGCCCCTGCTCACGGGGTCAAGTTATATAGTTTATGGTTCCTCCCCGATACAGCAAACAAACATTCTTCCGGATACGAGCCAAACATTCACCCTCATACTTGGGCCGAGCACAAGTAATAGCTTTTTGGCCATCGTGAAGGATGCCGCAACCGAAAACCCGATAGAAGGCGCCACCGTAGAACTAGAGAAAGCGAGTCCCGCAAGCAATACAAGTAAGATTACCGGCGGAAGTTTATGGAGCCAGATTGACTGGTCGGGAGGTCCCGGGCAGGCGAATATGTCCGACCAAACCAAATATTTCGAGGATGACGGGAATGTAAGCGCAAACGGCATTCCATCAGGACTTCGTTTGGCGAATTTCGGCGGTTCATATCCCAGTATGGGCATGCTTACTTCATCGGCATTTGACACGGGAACGAACGCCACCACTTACACGACAATAACGTGGCAACCGACATCGCAGGACGCTTCGACGAGCGTGGCATTTCAAATTGCCGCCAATAATGACAATACGACCTGGAATTATATCGGCCCGGACGGGACCGGAAGTACCTATTACACCACTCCGGGCAATACGATAAGCGCGGTTAATAACAGCAAGCGCTACGTCAGATACAAAACATTTCTTTCGACCTCAGATGACCAAAAAACTCCAGTGCTGACGAGCGTAAACATAAATTACGTTTCAGGCTGTTTTACGCCGGGACAAGCGATGTTCCCGGGACTTTCGGCCGGCTCGGACTATAGTTTGACCGTCAGTATGGGCGGCTATCAACCTCAAACAATCAATAATCTGAATATTAACGGATATAACGTTTTACAAGTTCTTCTGACGCAGTAACCATTCCCAAGATATATTTCTATGAATATTCCCGACAATTCACAAAAAAAAGGATTTACCCTCTTGGAAACCGTTTTGGTCATATTTATTTTCGGCCTGCTTATGCTCGGTGTGGATAAATTGGCTGTCGCCATATTTTCCAGTTTCCGCCAGCAATCATCTTCCATTAATGATGTCGATTATGCGATGAAAGCGGCATCTGATTTCGCGAATGAGATACGTAACGCGGCCTACGGCAATGACGGTTCATATTCGCTCAATCAGGCGGGGAGCTCGCAAATAATTTTTTACTCAAGCTATGGGACAAGCGGCAACTTAGTCAATCGAATCCGTTATTATCTTTTAAGCAGCATGCTCTATAAAGGAGTGGTTATTCCGACTGGCAGCCCTCTAGTATATAACTTAGCTTCGGAGACAGTTACTCCGGTGCGGACCGGCTTGGCAAACGGGAACATCCCTGTCTTTTATTATTATGACGGCAATTACAACGGCAGTACCACCCCGCTTTCGGAGCCAATCAATGTCAATCAGGTTAAATTTGTCCGTATCAATCTTATGATTGTGAAAAACCCTGAAGTCAGCACCACCACTGTGTTTTCAATCGGCGGCGGCGCAACAATTAGAAATCTGAAAAATAACTTGGGAAACTGATGAACGCGAATAAAAATAAAGGTTCCTCGAGGCTCTGCCCCGAGGAACAAAAGGAACTCTCCGCCAACTGGCAGATCGCGCAAACGCGCGACGAGCCGCGCGACATTGAACCTTTGATTCGTCTTCACTCGGACGGCATACCAAGAGTACTTGGCGCGCCGCTCCTCGCTCGACGAAATAAAAAATCCTCCGGAGCGGCCCTTGCGTATATGCTCGTTTTTATTTTCGCCGTTTCAACGGTACTTTTTCCCCTTGCGACGAATGTTGTGCAGCAAGTGAAAACAATCCACACTAAGGTTACCCGGGAACAGGCGATTCAGATCGCCGAAGCGGGGATAAATTATTACCAGTGGCATCTTGCTCATTTTCCCAATGATTACCAGGACGGCACGGGCCAGGCCGGACCGTATATTCATGAATATAGGGACTTTGATACGCAGACGATACTTGGCCAATTCAGCCTAACCGTAATTCCCCCCGTGGTTGGTTCGACCATCGTGACGATTAAATCGACCGGCTGGAATAATGATACGCCGGCAATTACAAGGACAGTAACTGCGAAGTATGGCATTCCTTCTCTCGCTTTGTATGCGTTTTTAAGCAACGACGTTATCTGGATTGGCGACAACGAGACGGTTGGGGGACAATTACAATCCAATAATGGGGTGCGTTTTGACGGTGTTGGAAATGCCCCGATTCAATCTGCGAAGTTGACCTACACATGTCCGGCTTCGCAGGGCAGCCCGTGCCCGGCGATAAAAAACGGGGTCTGGGGCAGCGCCAGCCAGGCCGTTCAGAATTTTTGGAAATTCCCCGTGCCGGCAGTGGATTTTTCCACCTTGACTTCGAATTTGGCTACGATGAAAGCAAGCGCGCAGAGCGCGGGAATATATCTGCCGCCTTCAAACGCCCAAGGATACTCTCTGGTTTTTGTAAGCGACGGCACGGTAAGAATATATAAAGTGACGAGCTTGAGGTCAAACCCGACCGGCTGGGACGTGAACTACGTCGCGCATAACGAACGCGTGGATTACAACAACAGGACGCTGCAGTTTACGCAGGCGATACCGGCGAACGGGATTATTTACGTGGAAGATAAGACATGGGTGGAAGGAACGGTGAAAGGCCGGGTGACTGTAGCCGCCGCCCAGCTCCCATATAATCCCTCTACCGCTCCGACGATTTACATTCCTGCTAACATCTTGTACCTCGCGAAGGATGGCACAAACGTCTTAGGGTTATTGGCCCAGAAAGATATAGTCGTGACTTACTATGCGCCGAGCACAATAGAAATTGACGCCGCGTTGGTAGCCCAGAACGGGAGCGCTCAATTTTTCTACTACCCGAATAATATCAAGACGAGCATTACCACTTACGGGGCGATTATGACATTCGGCCAGTGGACATGGACATGGGTTAATGGTTCAAATCAAGTCGTATCCGGTTATATAAATACGAATAGTATATATGACGGCGACCTTCTCTACGGACCGCCGCCCTCTTTCCCTTTTTCAACTTCCGGGTATCAATTATTGAATTGGGCGAGCGATTAAAATTAAAATCATTATGAAAATCTTAAAGTTAACCATTGGCATCGTTCTGTTTTCGGCGATTCTTTACGCGCAGAGCGCGTCGGCGGTTAAAAGAGCGCCTTTCCAAAACAGTTCTTCCCTCCAGCCCATACCTTCGAGCGATATCCACCCTAATATTTCCGGGAATGTAAACTCCAGTAACGGCGTCCCGTCGGCTGGTGAAAATCCGAACGCGCAGAACTCAGATAGTAGTAACGTGGAGCAGCCGATTAATCAGCAAAATTCCCTAAATAACACTTTGACTCCAAACGAAACTGCCATTTCTGGTTTCTCGTTTGTGAAAATAATTTTTATGGCGGGTATTCTTTTAATTGGCGCTATTCTTGTGATTTTTTACCTAAGCCGGAGGAAAGATTAAGAGTTTTGGCCAAATTTTTATATACAGAACCCACAGCGGCAAAAAAATGTTACACTGAAAAGCGATACGGTCCCGTTAGAGGCCGCGGTCACGGTATTATATAAAAATAGATGTTCCAAAATTTTAAAAAAATAAGTGAAATTAACCTTGCAGTAAGCGGTACGACCGCGACCTGCCTCTAACGGGATGGCAAACAAAAAACTGATTGTCGGAAATTGGAAAATGAACCCAACCTCGCGCGATGAAGCGCGGCAACTGGTTAAGGGCATAAAACGCGCCGCGGGGAAGATAAAGAATGCGGGTATGGTTATTTGTCCGCCTTTTGTATTTTTGCGCGACGCTAAAGAGCTTTTGAATGGCGGAAGGGTCTCACTCGGGGCGCAGGACATTTTTTGGGAATTAAACGGCGGGGCGCATACCGGCGAGATATCCGGGGTGATGCTGAAAGAATTAGGCGTTCGTTTCACTTTAATTGGCCACTCGGAGCGCCGGGCGATTGGAGAGACGGATGAAATGGTCAATAAAAAAATAAAAGCGGCGCTCAAGGTCGGCATTGTGCCAATTGTGTGCGTAGGGGAGAAGGAGCGCGACAGCCACGGCTACTATATGGCGGCGGTCAAAAGCCAGGTTGAATATGGATTTGCCGGAGTGCCGGGCACGGCGCTGAAAAATTGCATAATTGCTTATGAGCCGATATGGGCGTTGGGAAACAAGGACTTTGAAACGCCGGCGCCGGAGACGGCAGTAGAAATGAATATTTTTATTAAAAAGACGCTGGCTGATACGCACGGAGTAAGGCGCGCTCATGACATTCGCGTGCTCTATGGCGGTTCGGTCAATCCGAAAAATGCCGGAGATTTTCTTAAAGAGAAAGACATTGCGGGGCTACTGGTCGGACGCGAGAGTTTAGACGCGAAAAAATTTTTAGCCATCGCATCTTTGTCCTAATTTTTAATCCGCATTTTCCTACCAACTACCCGCTACTTACTACCAACTATTTCCATGCTTCCCTTTAGGACAATAAAAGAACTGAAAAACCTAAAAGGAAAGCGGGTATTGCTCCGCCTTGATTTAAATGAACCCGTTATTAACGGCGTGGTGGGGAATGATTTCCGCATCCGGCGCTCCATGCCGACGATAGAATTTTTAAAAAAGCGCGGAGCGAGAATTATCATCATTGCCCACGCCGACGAGAAAACCCCGTCGTTAAAGCCGATTGCCCGTCATATGAATAGGTTTGTCCGCGTCGGCTTTGTTCCGAAAGTGACGGGACCGATGGTGCGCGACTCCGTAGGCCGATTGCCCGAAGGCGGTATTTTAATGCTTGAGAACTTGAGAAGTTCTCCCGGCGAGGAGAAAAATTCGTCAGCTTTCGCCGGAGAATTAGCTTCGCTTGGCGATATCTATATTAATGAAGCGTTTTCCGCATCACACCGAGTGCACGCTTCCATCATGCGTTTGCCGAGAATGCTTCCAAGCTACGCCGGCATCCTTTTTGCCCTAGAATACGAGAATCTGACTCGCGCGCGGAAACCAAAGAGGCCGTTTTTCTTTATCTTGGGCGGAGAAAAGTTTGAAACAAAACTCCCTCTGGTTAAGCGCTTTTTATTTCTTGCCGAGTCCATTTTTATCGGAGGGGGGCCCGCGAATTCATTTTTTAAACTTAAGGGTTATGAGACAGGCAAATCGGTTGTGGGTAAGTCCATTCCGGGACTTAAATCTCTTTTGAAAAACAAAAAAATTATTCTGCCGCTCGATGCACGATTGCTTTCCGGGGAAATTACATTGCCCGACGGGCTTTCCCGCAGCGATAAGATAGTTGACATAGGTCCGGAGACGCTCCTCAGGGTAAAAAGCCACATCGCCGGAGCGAAAGCCATTCTTTTTAACGGACCAGTCGGCATTTACGATGAAGGATTTTCGTGGGGGACGGAAGAGATTCTGAAATTATTGGCGCGGGCTAGCGCCAAAACGATTGTCGGCGGCGGCGATACCCTCGCAGTGGTTACAAAATTGAAACTGGAAAATAAATTCACTTTTACTTCCACCGGCGGCGGTGCCATGCTTGAATTTTTGGCCAGAGGAACTTTGCCGGGCATTGAAGCGCTCAAACGAAGATGAAAAATTTTCCGATAAGGTAAACAAAAAAGCGGCCGGGAGGCCGCCCTTTTATATTAGTTCTCTGAGAAAATAACGGTTACTTTTTTCTTTTCTCCGATTAGATTAATCAGACTGAGGATATCGTGGTTGCGCAACCGTATACAGCCGCGCGAGATCCTTTGGCCGATGGATTTTTCGTCATTCGTGCCGTGAATGCGGATAGTTGAGATGATGCGCGGGTCGTCAAACCGAATCCGTATCTTGCCTGCGCCCATGGCGTTTCGAGGGTCGCCTGATGAGAGAATTTTGGGTAACTCCTGACCAAACTTTTTCTTGTACGCCTCGCGGGTTAGTTCAGTTGGTGCCCAAGATGGTTTCCGCTCCGCGGACTCAATCGTTCCAGTGAAGGGAAGTTTCTGTTTCACTTGAGGCAAAGCGACCGGGAATTCATATTTAATCCCGACGCTTGTTTCGTAGATGAGTCTAGCTTCCCCATAAATTACCCTAATAACGCTATCGTCAGGTATTGCTATCTGATACCAAAGAGCAAGTAAAAAAAACAGTGAAATCCTCACAACACCTCCTTCTATGATTGTTGATTTCGCTCTAAACAGCCATGACCATTTTACCTATCCCCTCGCTTTTGGCAATTGTTACTAAAGAGAAGTTTTTATTTTCTCCGCCACTTCTTTCGCCTCACCATCTTTGTACCCGCGCTTGCCTTTCCAGTGCGTGAAGCCGTCGCCGCTGTAGCGCGGGACGATGTGGGTGTGGGCGTGGAAAACGAGCTGGCCGGCGGCGCGGCCGTTGTTGGAAGTAATATTAACTCCATCGGCGGTCAAACCCTTTTTAATGGCCATCGCCAGGCGCTTGGCGTTAACGGAAAGCTTTGCCAAAAGCTCATCGGGCAGGTCAAAAATATTTTCATAATGTTCTTTAGAGAGGAGCAGGGTGTGGCCGATATTGACCGGATTGATATCCAGCATGGCAACCGAGAATTCATCCTCATAAAAAATCTCGGCTGGGATTTCTTTTCTTGCTATTTTGCAGAAAATGCAGCTTTCCATATGGGTAGTATATAGGATTTAGAATATAGAATATAGGAAAAAGGGAAAATCCAAAAATTTCTCGCATGTTATACTTTCGGAATGTCACCGCATAAGATGGCCGAACCAATATCGCTCCATGTTGCCGATGAGCTGAAACAATATGACGATTTTACCCGGATGCTTCTCGCGAACCGCGGAATTAAGACGAGCGAAGAAGCGGAAAAATTTCTGAATCCCGATTACAAGCGCGATATTCACGACCCGTTCCTCATTTTAAATATGGGACGGGCAGTGGAGCGCATCACTGCCGCAATTGAGGCAGAAGAAAAAATCGTTGTTTACGGCGACTATGACTGCGACGGCATTCCCGGTTCGGTGGTGCTCCACGATTTTTTCAAAAAAATCGGCTACAAAAATTTTTCAAATTATATTCCCCACAGGCATAAGGAAGGGTATGGTTTGAACAATGGGGCGATTGAGTCATTTTCCAAAGGCGGCGTGACGCTCCTCATTACCGTTGATCTCGCTATTACAAATGTGGATGAGATTGCGTATGCGCAATCACTTGGCATCGATGTCATCATAACCGACCATCACTTGCCCATCCGGGCGATAAATGGACATAGCGGGCTGGAAGAAATACTTCCTCCGGCCTATGTGATTATTAATTCCAAACAAACAGGCGATACTTATCCCGACAAAATGCTATGCGGAGCCGGAGTGGCCTTTAAATTAGTGCAGGCGCTCCTTAAAACAAAGGGCAAGGAATGGGGTGTGCCGGAAGGTTGGGAGAAGTGGCTCCTTGATATGGCCGGCCTTTCCACAATCGCCGACATGGTGCCCTTGGTGAATGAAAATCGTACCATTGCCCACTTCGGTCTTAAAGTGCTCCGTAAAAGTCCGCGGCCGGGACTGCAAAAATTGCTCCGTAAAATGCGCGTGGACCAGCGTAACATTACTGAAGACGATGTGGCATTTATGATAGCTCCCAGGATAAACGCCGCCTCAAGAATGGACATACCGCTTGAGGCGTTCCGGCTTCTTTCCACAGATAATGAAGTTCTAGCCGATGAACTTTCCGACCACCTTCATAAATTAAATGACAACCGTAAGGAGATGGTGATTTCTATGGCGGCGGAAATAAAACGGAAGATGAAGAATCGCGAAATTAAAGACGTTATTGTTATCGGCAATCCGGGTTGGCGTCCCGGCCTTTTGGGAATTCTCGCCGGCAATTTGGTTGAAGAATACGGCCGGCCGGTGTTTGTGTGGGGGAAGGAAGGAGGGGAGTATTTGAAGGGTTCTTGCCGTTCCGACGGAACGGTGAATATGGTTGAGCTGATGACGGCCGTGTCGGAGGATTTTTTTCTGGATGTCGGAGGTCACGAATTCTCCGGCGGGTTCTCTATCTCCTACGAGAAAATCCATTTTTTGGAAGAAGAGCTTTTGAAAGCTCATAAAAAAGTAAAAAAAGCGACAGCGCTGCCAACGGGGGAAATGATAGATTGCTCGCTTTCTCTGGACGATGTCACTTACAAAAATTATCGCGCCATTGAAAAACTATCGCCGTTTGGAGTGGGCAATCCGAAACCTACATTTCTTTTTTCGGGAGTGGAGATTGCTGAAATGAAAAAATTCGGCAAAGAAAAAAATCACCTGGAACTGATGTTCAAAAACTCTCACGGAGAGAAAATCCCCGCCATCGGATTTTTTATGGGCCCGAAAGATTACAAAATGTCCATTGAGCCCGATGCGGTGATTAATCTTATCGCCACGATTGAACTTTCCATATTCAAACGCACGCCGGAATTGCGTCTCCGTATTGTTGACATAATTTAGCGTTAAAATAGTTTTATGAAAAAAGACCCCATAAGAAATTTGCATATGGATTTATTAAGTAAGTTTTAGTCCAATAATATTTTTGTTATTTATCGAAAAATTATGTCTAAACAAATTTCTAACGGGGCAAGAATAATAATTTTCGCCGACGGCAGCTCCATAGGAAATCCCGGTCCCGGCGGGTGGGCCGCCGTATTAGTTTTTTTCAAAAACCAAAATGGCGGCCAAGGGGAGGTTGTGGAATTGGGCGGGGGAGAGAAACACACAACTAACAACAAGATGGAATTGACCGCTACTATTGAAGCGTTGAGTTTTGTCTATAGACTAAAGACTAAAAACCATAGACTAGTTATTCATACTGATTCAAGATATGTCATAAACGGCATTACCAAGTGGATTCACAGGTGGGAGAAAAATAAATGGAAGGGGGTAAATAAAAAAGAAATCTTAAACCAAGGCCTGTGGAAAAAACTTTCAAAGCTGGCTAAAGGGAAAAAAATTGAGTGGAAACACGTGCGCGGGCATGTCGGTATAGCCGGCAACGAACGCGCCGACTTCCTCGCGACCATGTGCGCCAAAGAGCAAAAGTGGAAGAAAGGAACTTTCTGGGACGGGCCTATTTCCAAATATCCGTTTAATGTGCTGGACATTTCCGCGGGAAGAGAACGCGTTTCGGCCAAGAAGAGATTATCGGGAATGGCCCATTCTTACCTCTCTCTGGTTAACGGAATTTTGGTTAAACACAAAACTTGGCCCGAATGCGAAAAAAGAGTTAAAGGTGTCTCTGGCGCGAAATTCAAGAAAGCACTGTCGGCGGAGAACGAAAAAGAAATTATAAAAAGTTGGGGTCTTTAATCTATTCTCAAATTCTTGAGAATATCAGAATAGATTACAAAAAGAAGAATCCCGAGTCCTTATTCTAATGTTCTCAAGAACATTAGAATAAGGACTGTTGGAGAGAAAGACAAAAAAGAAGATCCCTCTTTGCTAGCAAGGAGGGATCATGTTTTGAGCAATTTTTCTTTTTTGACGGCGATTATCTGCCAGTGCGGGTCAAATATTTTTTGTGGGCAAAGAAACTCCGCCCATATTTTGTCGTAACCGCTGGTCATCAAAATCCAACGATGGAATTTTTTATCCGTGAGATAGAGGCAAAGGTGAGCCACTGTCCCCATTAAAACCCCGCTAACTTTCGCTTCACGGAAAAAGCCCATTCCTTCGCTGAATCCGGCCGGATATGAAGGGAAGGTATCGTGAGTTTCCAGCGCCGCGTATATTTCCCCGGAAGTCATTCCTCTTTCAAGCGTAGCAATCGCCATGGTGCGCGCATACGTTATAGTTTCGCCCGGATTTTCTGGCAAGACCAAACCCTCGGTTAATTCCCGGAATTTTTCTCTCTTGTCTTCTATGTTAAATTCGGAAATTTTCTCCTCTTTTTTTATTCCTGAATTCCCACCGAGTATCCGGCCAATGATTTTTGTTTTATCGGGTATTACTTGCATTCCGACTTGAAGCATATCTGAGAAAGGCGGCTTGCGAACAACCCTGATGTTTTTTATCACATTGGTTATTTTCAAAATAATCTCCTTCTAGTTTTCAATACTGCCCGAATCCTAGCACAATCATTCTGGGGTGAAAACTGTATCGCCCTTATGAATGAAACAGGGCATAATAGAAAACAATGCGTGGCGGATTTCTTTTCTATATCCTTTTTGGTTTTATATCTGGGGTTACTATCGGTTCATTAGTTCATTTTGGCTGGGCAATGCCCTCTTTTTTCTTTGTGCTTGGGCTGGCACTTCTTTTCGTCTCGGAGCGGCCGCCCTCGCCGCGCTCTCTTTTCACCGTTTCAATTTTTTTGTTCGCTTTGTCGCTCGGTCTCACACGAATGGAGCTGGAATCTTATCGCTATGAAAATATTTTCTCCAGTGCAGAGAACTCGCGCGTCACCCTAAACGCTCTCGTTACAGAATTTCCCGATGTTCGTG
>CAYISF010000015.1:0-12546 GCA_964366065.1 uncultured Candidatus Saccharibacteria bacterium
GACCCCTTGGACGCTGTCGGCAACACGACCAAGGCCGTTACCAAGGGTTACGCCATCGGCTCGGCTGGATTGGCCGCTTTAGTCCTCTTCGCTTCATACACGGAGAAAGCCGGAAATCTCACATTCTCTTTGAGCGACCCGAATGTCTTGGCGGGCTTGTTTATCGGCGGCCTTTTGCCTTACTACTTCGCCGCTCTCTCCATGGAGGCGGTCGGCAAGGCGGCGGGGGAGGTGGTGGAAGAAGTCCGCCGGCAATTCCGCGAAATAAAAGGAATAATGGAAGGCACGGCCAGGCCAGATTACGCCCGCGCGGTTGACATCGTGACAACGGCGGCGTTGAAACAAATGATTGTGCCAGCGCTCATTCCCGTGGCCGCTCCGATTCTGGTCGGTTTCATCTTAGGGCCGGTCGCCTTGGGCGGCCTTTTGGTCGGCAGCATAGTTAAGGGATTCTTCGTCGCTATTTCCATGACCTCCGGCGGCGGGGCCTGGGACAACGCCAAAAAATATATTGAGGAGGGAAATTACGGCGGAAAGGGGAGCGAGGCCCACAAGGCGGCGGTGACCGGCGACACCGTCGGCGACCCTTACAAAGACACGGCTGGCCCCGCCATAAACCCAATGATAAAAATAATGAACATCGTCGCATTACTAATCGTGGCATTTCTGGTATAAACTCCTAAATACCGACTCTCGCCCCGTAGTGAGCTTCGCTCTACTACTGGGGTGATAAAAATAATGAACATCGTCGCGTTGCTCATTGTGGCTTTCTTGGTTTAAAACTGAAACGGAGATGGGAGGATTCGAACCTCCGATAAGGTTTCCCCTATGCCTGATTTCGAGTCAGGTGCCTTCAACCACTCAGCCACATCTCCAACATACTTCGTATTGTCGCTTGCCGACTGAGAACAGGCAAGACAGTGGCGTCGTGTTTGCCACCTCGCTTTGCTTGGATGAAACCTGAAGCAGTTCAGCTTTCATCCACTCAGCCACATCTCCAAAGTATTGAAATACTAGCATTTTAGCTAAAAAATGCTATATTTTTTCTACTTGGCCCTATCGTCTAACGGTTAGGACATGGGCTTTTCAAGCCCAGAATCGGGGTTCGATCCCCCGTAGGGTCACAAATCGAGTAGAGCAGGCAAACTGCTTTATCTGCGGGCGATTTGTGAAAGCACAGCGATATTTTGCGAGCACGCAAAATCGCGAGCTGGGGTCGGCAAACACTTACGTAGATTGTGAGTGTAGCGAAGCAATATACTTAGTGATTTGTGACCACGTAGATAGTGAATGCGAAGCATGCCTTTTTAAAATTTATGAATGAAGAAGAGCGCATAAAATACGAATCTTTTAATAAAGAAATTTCTTTAGATAAGGAGAATGCCATAGATGCTGTCAGTAAATTACTGAATCAGAACATAGATCATTTAAGAACGTTTTCTTCTACATTACTCACTATAAATATTACAGTTATTGGGGCAGTTTTGGTTGGTCTCTTAACTAATCAAGTTTTTATTTCTAAAAACTATATAACTATTGGTCTCTCTATTTTATTTATAGATGCTATATTAACTGTTTATTATTCAACCTTTGTCTTAGTTGGTGAAAATAAGGTTTTAACCAATAGGCAAGAATTTCTTAGCAGAACTTTTACTGAGGTTCAAAGGCTCCTACACTCTTCTTTTGAGGATAAAAAGAATTTTGAAAGTTTTTATATAGAATATGTGAAAAAAGCCAAGAATTTTGTCGAAGAAGAGAAAGATAAAATTGATAGTGATCAAAAAAAGTCTTGGAGCGCCAATCATCTGTATTGGCTAAGTACATTATTTGTGTTGGGTCTTGTTTTAATTGTTTGGGGGATATTTACCTCTATTCCTGTGGCTAGATAAAACCATGAAAATCTTTATTGTCTGCAGCAAACATTTTTATCATATGGTTTCTCCAATCAAAGAAACGCTGGAGAAAGCTGGCCATAATATAACCTTGCCGAACAGCTACGATGAACCGCTCAAAGAGGAAGAAATGAAAAAAATCGGGCAGGAGGAACACAGAATATGGAAGTCAAATATGATTCGCCTTCAGCTCCAAAAAGTAAAAGACAACGACGCTGTTCTCGTCCTTAATTTTGAGAAAAACGGGCAGCAAAATTACATAGGCGGGGCGACATTTTTGGAGATATTCCGCGCTTTTGATTCGGACAAGAAAATTTTTCTCTATAACCCAATCCCGCAAAATATTTTTGAGGACGAACTGAGGGCAATGAACCCATTGGTTATCGGCGGCGACATATCTTTAGTGAAATGAATTTTACCCAAAAAGTTTTTGCTATCATCTCCCGCATCCCCCGCGGTAAAACCTTAACCTACAAAGAAGTGGCCTGGCGGGCGGGGAGACCAAAAGCATATCGCGCGGTGGGGAATATTTTGAACAAAAATTATGACCCGAAAATTCCCTGCCACAGAGTAATTCGCTCTGATGGAAAAATCGGCAACTACAACCGTGGTATGAAACAGAAAATGGAACTGTTGAAATCAGAAGATGCATTTAAATAATTTTTCTGATAATATAAAACATAGGTTTAGTCCTTGGAGAGAGATGATGACTGATTGGCATTCGGAACACTTGAAGCGGATGAAGCAAAGCACCAAAAAAGCGCGAACCGGCAGTTCTGTAAGTGCGAAGAGTCTCGGTGAATCCATAGGCGAAGCAAGAGCGGTGGCGATAAAGCATCAATTGAAGGAATATTCACGCCAAAGAACACAACTAGACCCGCTTCTGGGTTCCAAAAAGACAAAGTGATTTTATTCAGCCAAAACGGCGGGTTCTTGCCCGCCGTTTTAAATTTTATGCAAAGATGCCCGCGAAAGGACCTTATTTATTTAGCGTGCAGGTGGAGATAAATGTCCTCAACCGCCCGGACAGCATCGCCGGCGGCGATGTTGTTTTGGTGGTATAAGACATCGGTTGAATCACCAGCCGCCCAAATGCCTAAAACGGAAGTCATCTGCGTGCGCGGGTCAATCTTAATTCGGTTATACGGGTCAAATTCCACAAGACCTTTTATAAAATCGGTATTTGGTATCTGGCCTATTTCCACAAATATGCCGGAAATTTTGAGTTCGCTAAGTTCGCCGGTTTTATTGTCTTTATATACCAGGCCATCCACGAACTTGTCGCCTTTGATTTCCACGACATCAACATTATCAATAGCTTTCATTTTCGGATTGGAGAGCACTTTTTCCATGGTGACCGGGTCGGCCTTAAATCCTACGCTATGATTTAAAAGGGTGACGCTCTTAGTGTAAGCCAGCAACTGGGCGGCGGTTTCAAAGGCGGCGTTGCCTCCGCCCACCACGACCACATCTTGGCCGTCAAAAAGAGGCCCATCGCATGATGCGCAATAGGTGAGACCTTTGTGTTCAAGTTTGTCGGCGTTTTTAGCCGGAAGTTTCCTTCGCCCGCTTCCAGTGGCGATAAGAATAGTTTTAGTTTCAAACTTCTGCCCGCTTCCGGTCGCGACTAGAAACCCGCCGCTTATTTTTTTGACCAACGAAACCTTCTCGCCCTCTTTCACGGATAGAACATCTCCGGCGTAAGCAAGAACATGTTTTTTCAGATTTTCGGCTAAATCAATTCCGGAAACGGCCGGTGTGCCAATCCAGTTTTGAATCTCGGGCGAAACGATGGATTGCCCGCCGAAAGAATCGGTAACAATTAAAGTTTTTAATCGTTTGCGCGAGGCATAAACCGCCGCCGCCGCGCCTGCCGGTCCTCCTCCAATAATGATTAGATCATATGCCATAGTAGAACATTATTATACACGCTAAAATCCCTAAAACAAAAAAACCACCCTTCGGTGAACTCAGGGCGGTTTTTTGATATCGTATTTACCGCTTGAGCGAGGTTTTGTTTTTGAAAAACATTGCGCAGCCGAAGTACCATACTGGTGCTCGGCGAGCATAGCAATCCCCCACCTTTGTATCCTATGCAAAGGTGGGGGATATGCGCGTTTTTCAAAAATAATACCGAACGACTTCTATTTCTTTCCTCGCCTTAAAAATGCCGGAACGGCCGACCAATCTTCTTCATCATTTTCAATAATTTGGCCGATACGCGCCTCCGGTTTCTTGGAGATGTCATCTTTCCCGGGCGTTGCCGCTCCGGCTTCTTTCTTTTCTTCTTTTTCTTTGCCGCTCATCTGGAAGAGGGATGATTTGCGCGGAGAATTGGCAGGGAAGCCGGTCGCGATTACCGTTATTTTAATCTCGCCCTTTTTGAGATTGTCGTCTTTGACGGCGCCGAAAATAACCTTGGCGTCTTTGTCAATTGATTCGGTGATAATCTTGGCGGCTTCCTCTACTTCACTCATGGCAAGGTCGTCTCCGCCGGCGACGGCGAAGAGGACGCCCTTGGCGCCGTCTATGGCAATGTCCAGAAGCGGGGAATTAATCGCGGCCAAAGCGGCTTTTTCGGCGCGTTTGTCGCCTTGAGCGCGGCCTATACCCATTAAGGCAGAGCCGGCACTGGACATAACCGCGCGTATATCGGCGAAGTCCACGTTTATGATGCCCGGCACGGTAATGAGCTCGGAAATGCCTTCCACGGCCTGCCGCAAAATCTCGTCGCACATGGCGAAAGCCGACTTAACGCTGGTGTCTTTGGTTACTATGGAAAGCAACCGGTCATTCGGGATGACAATAAGCGCGTCCACTTCTTTTTCAAGTTCTTCCAGGCCCTTTTCAGCGATTTTCATCCGCTGGCTACCTTCAAAAAAGAACGGTTTGGTGACTACTCCCACGGTAAGAATGCCCAGTTCGCGGGCAATGCGCGCGATTACCGGCGCCGCGCCCGTGCCCGTGCCTCCGCCCATGCCGCAGGCGATGAAGACCATATCCGCGCCCTCCAGAACATTCTGAATTTCTTCTTTCGTTTCATCCGCCGCTTTCTTGCCGATTTCCGGATCCATCCCGGCGCCCAATCCTTTGGTCAGATTTTTCCCGATATGGATTTTTTTCTTAGCGGACGAGTGATGCAAGTCCTGCGTGTCGGTATTCACCGCGATGAATTCCACTCCGGATACCTTGGAAGAGACCATGTGGTTCAGAGCGTTGCTGCCGGAACCGCCAACTCCGATGACTTTAATTCTGGCGAATGCTTCTATTTCAGGATTTACTTTTGGCATAGTATGCTCGCCGCTTTTCTAGAGCGGATTTATATATAATGTGCCTCTATCATAACAGCCCTCCACCTCGCGAACAAGCCCGCGCACCAACATTGGTATTGCTCAATATTTTGCCAAAATTTTTATTTTTAGACGTGAAAATATTTGATTTCCCTTATTGATTTTAGGATAACGCAAGGCAAAATCATACCAATGTCTGGTGTTCGGGCAAGGCGGGATTTAGGGCAAAAGTTGCCGCGAGGAAAGAGCCAAAGCATTCCTCGCCTTATTCACCAGCCGCTCCAGATTTTTCATAAAACCGCCGCGCTCTTCCAGGCCCTGCCCTAGGCCCGAGAGGAGAGAGAGGCCATAGGCGACGAACCACGACGAATCCCGTATTTTTCCTTTCGTCTGGTCGGCTATCTCCCGCCCAAAAACCTTAACGGGCAGTTTGAGAGACGCCTTAGCCAAGTCCTCAATAGTGGAAAGGCCGGAACCTCCGCCGGTTAAAATAATTCCCGCCGGCAACAGGCCGTTTCGGCCGATTTTCTTTAAGTGTGATTCTATTAACTCAAAAATATCCACCAGCCGCGCTTCAATAATTTCATCCAATTTTTTTCGCGGGTAGTTTTCAATATTGCCGGAGAGCTTCAGCCGTTCCGCTTCCTCGGGAGCTATTTTTAGCCCTAAAGCCATGTCATTGGTGATGTCGGCAGAACCGATAGGAAACACGTCAAGCGAGATGGGGGTATCGTTCTCATATACAACGATGGAAACCGTTTCGGACCCTATGTTGACCAGGATACACCCGACATTCCTCTGCTTTTTACTTAGTGAAATCAGCCCGGCCGCTATCGGTGAAGCAATAACATCCGCCACTTCGACCCCGGCGCTTTCCACCGCCTCAATCAGGTCTTCATAGTGCTGTTCAAGGCAAATGATAAAAAGGGTTTTGACCTCAAGTTTGAGCCCTCTTAGCCCCGTGGGGCGGCCCATAACTTCTTCTCCGTCAATTTTGAAGCGGACGGGAACGGAATGGAGAATTTTTTTATTCTTAGGGTCGCCCAAATTTTTCTCGCTTTCTTCAAGGGCTTTTTTCACGTCAAGTTCGGTTACTTCGCCGTCGGCACGGGAGACGATAGCGGTTCCATGCGCAATCAATGATTCCAAACTAATGCCGCCCATGGAGATATAAGCGCGTTTTATCTTCACTCTGGATGAACGTTCCGCTTCGCTTATTGCTTTTTTAATGCTTTTAACCGCTTCGTCAAAATTTACTATATAGCCGCGGCGAAGGCCCTCGCTCTCGGCAAGCCCCGTTCCGACTATGGCCGAACGGGACTCTTCCTTGATATATTCGCTTACCACGACCTTGGTGGAGTATGTTCCGACATCTATTCCAACGGTTATTTTTCGGGTCATGGCTGATTTTTAACAAGAGAAGCGGCTGTAAAAATCGCCACCCAGCTCTTTCTTTGTTTATCTTTACTATGATTTGTTAATTTTGAATAAAAACATTATTTTTCACAACCAACCCTTGATTACCATTGAAAGGGCTGGGTAATGTTTTGCAGCCGCAGTTTTGTTTTCAAAGGTTGTTGAAAACAAAACTGCGGGCAAAGCCATTAAATCCCAAACCTTCTTCGCACAGCGGCTTCCTTTTTCTCCATTGTACTACCGTGGCGGAATCCTTTCAAATGAAACAGGCCGTGGATAAAAAGAAACGACAAAAAGGCCTTGTAGTCCCGGCCAAACTTTGGCGCGTCTTTTCTCGCCTCTTTCGGGCAGATGATAATCTCACCCTCTTTTTTCCCGAGAGGAAATGAAAGAATATTCGCCGGTTTGTTTTTCCCGCGGTAGAGCTTATTTAACCTCTTTGACTCGGCGGTTCCGACAAAAGCGACCGAGAGCTCGTAACGCGAACCCAACACCTCTTTTTTTAACGCCGAAAAAGGCAAGCGCGGAAGCTTGCCTTTAAAGATTCTTCGTATGGAAATATTACCCGCGCGCGCCTTCATTTGCCTTTTACCCTTTAGTGAGTTTCGCTTTACTATCGGTGTCTCCTTCTTGGAGCTGGGCGGTCGGAAATTTTACCAAGTTTCTTCAGGCGCTCAATTTCTACGCGCTTTTTCAAATTGCGGAGAGCGGAGTTCTTTCGCGAAAGTTTGGAATCCGGCCGCTCATTATAGCGGACACTCCTAGCGCGGTTCAAGACGCCTGATTCCTGTATGCGCTTCTGGAATCGGCGGATTAAATTAACGCCCGATTCATTTTGGTTTTTGGCTACTTCAACGATAGTTTTTGACATAACAGAAACACCTTATCATAGGAGTCCCACAAAAAGCAAGTTTACAGTTTTTATTTTTTAGAAAAAAGGCACTATATTGTTTCTAGCTAAAAACTAAAAACTCAAAACTAAAAACTACTTTATCTTTTTTATATATTCCGCGAGGTCGGCAATTTTAACGCTTTCTTGCGAACGTGTTTCCATATTGCGGACAATGACTGTGCCTTCCAGAGCTTCCTTTTGGCCAAAGATGGCGACATAGGGGATTTGCAGTTTCTCCGCCGTGCCGAGCTGGGCGCTGATTCCGTCCCTGGAGAGCGCCTGCATGGTCGGCACGTGAGCTTTCCTTAAAATCTCAATAATGGTCAAGCTTTTTAATTTCGCCTCAAAGCCGAGCTGTATGAAATACACCTTCGGTTTCCTTAAGATGCGCGGGGAGAGTTTCTTGTGGCGCGGCGACATAATAATGCGGTCAATCCCGATGGAGCTGCCGACTGACGGCACATCTTTCTTGCTGCCGAGGGCTCTCGCCAGATAGTCGTAGCGTCCGCCTGCGGCTATAGCCAAAGGAGGTTCTTCTCTAAGAACATGTTTTTTTTCTGCCGGCTCGGCTCCGCTTACTCCCTCCTTTTCATCCGATTTTTCATCCGGCGCTTCCGTAATTTCAAAAACCGTTCTGGTGTAATAACTTAAGCCCCGAACCAGATTTTTATTGATGCGATACGGCATACCCATTTCTTCAAGATATTCCAGCACTTCCTTGAAGTGTGTTTTGCAGCCGTGACAAAGATAGGATATTGAATCGGGGGCGTTTTCTTTTATCTCCGCGCACTTGGGATTCTTGCAATCCAGGAGGCGCATCGGGTTTATCCGCAGGCGGTCTTTGCAGTTCGCGCATATGTCGTTTAAATGCTTTCTGTAGTAGCCGGTAAGTTCCCGCAAAAATGACGGGCGGCATTCTTTGTCTCCTATGGAATTTATATCTATGGTCAGATTTTCAAAGCCGGCATCGTTTAGAATAGTTACCGTGGTGCGGATGATAATCGCGTCAGCGATGCTTTTCTCCGTACCCATGACTTCCAGGCCGAACTGGTAGAACTGGCGAAAGCGCCCTCTTTGCGGTTTTTCATGCCTGAAATACGGCCCGTAATAATAGAGCATGACCGGCTGGGGCCACGATTGCATACCCTGCTCGACGTAGGCGCGCATTATTCCGGCGGTTCCTTCAGGACGCATGGCCAAATGGTCTCCGCCCTTTGTTTTAAGCATGTACATTTCTTTATCAATGATATCCGTGCCTATTCCCACGCTCGCGGTGAAGACATCTGTTTTTTCCAGAATAGGAGTTTCAATCGGCTTGAAGCCGTAATAGATGGCGACCTCCTGTGCTTTTTCAAAAAGCCCCTGATAGGAGTAATACTCGCCATTCACAATGTCGCGCATTCCCCTTGGAGAGGAAAATGTTACTTTATTTCCTTTTTTTGGATTGGTTGGCGTCACGTTCTCTTCAGGCGGCGGATTATTCATAATTATATTTGATTATATCCGGGAAAGAAGGAAATTTGGCTGACCGGAAAAAGGCGGACAAGCGCGCGGCCGACTATATGGCCTCTCGATATTGGTCCAACGACCCGCGAATCAAGCGAGACCGGCCTATTGTCACCCATGACGAAGTATTCATCCGGCTTCATGGTAATTTCAAAATCTCCTCTGTCTTTATTTTTGACGTATGGTTCGGAGAGCGTAATGCCGTTTGGATTGGAGGCATTCCCGACGGCAACAATCCCATTTTTAATCGTAACGGTATCTCCCGGAAGTCCGACGATGCGCTTGATGAGATACTCCGCTTCTTGCCGCGGCTTTTTCAAAATAATGACATCGCCGCGCTTAGGCGCCTCAAAGCGATAGGTGAGTTCGTCAACTATGAGATATTGGCCGGATTCAAAAGTGGGGGACATGGAAGCGCCGGAGACAATAAACGGTTGAGCGATAAAAAGCCGGAAAGGGATGACGATAGCAAGGGCGATAAGCGTGAAGCGGACGAATTCTTTCCAGGCCGGTTCGCGAGGTTCACCGAGTAGAACGAGAGGAGAATTATTTTTCTTCCCGCTTGAATTTTCGTCCATCCCGTTAGAGATAGGAAGCGTTCATAGAGGACGCTTCCGTAGTTATTTTAATAAACATTGTATTTTCAAACTTAATTATTTTTTTTAATCTCGTTCCGTAAAACAAACTGTTTGATCTCTAGCGGGACCATAGGTGCGAACATAATACTATGCGTTATTCCCTTGACGCAATATAAAGATGCGTGTTGTATAGGTATATGTTATGCTAAAAGTGGATTTATTAGAATAATGATTAAAATTAATTCATGCAGGAACATATTTCGCCTGGTAGCGAAGGCCCTAAAAAACCGATTTACACCGGAGAGGGGATGGTTGAAGACCCGATAACTGGAGAAATTATTACTAAGGAAGAATTAGCGGCTCGGACAAAGGTAAGGTTGGGAAACCCGGAGAGCTGGAGGGAACAGCCGTAACTCCGGGTTAACCGAACAAAAAACCGAGCGTCTGCTCGGTTTTTTGTTTACCGTTTGTTATTATAGGGCACATATGCAATGGATAATCGTCGGTCTCGGCAATCCGGGAGAAGAATATAAACAAGCGCGGCACAATACCGGGCGGATTGTTATTGAGGCGTTTCGCAAAAAGAACGGCTTTTCGGATTGGGAAAAAGATAAGAAATTAAATGCGCTTGTTTCGGGTGGAACCCCTCGACACGCTCAGGGCAAGAAAGAAAAAGTGATGTTGGTAGAGCCGGAGACGTTTATGAATAATTCGGGCAAATCAATCGCGCCTTTGGTAAAAAATAAAAAGGCCGCGGAGCGGCTAGTGGTAATTCACGATGATTTGGACTTGCCGCTTGGCGGAATGAAAATTTCTTTCAATAGGGGAAGCGGGGGGCATAAAGGTATTGAATCAATCAAGCGCGCCATCAAGACCGAGGCGTTTGTCCGTCTGCGTGTCGGCATCTCATCAGCCACACCATCAGGGAAATTAAAAAAGACAAAAGGAGATAAGGCCGTCAATAATTTTATTCTTGGTGAATTCAAACCGAAAGAAATGGAACTGATGAAAAAAGTTGCCAAGCGCGCGAGCGATGCCCTAACTGCCATCGTTACCCTCGGCCGCGAACGCGCCATGGGGAAGTATAACTAGTCGGTATACGGTTTTTTAATTACTTCTTTTCTAAATAAGAAAGCGTCATGCGATGTTCCTTGGGTTCAAATAAAGTGATTTGAAAGTCATAGGTCTTGCCGAGTTCCAATTTTTCGCGGAGTTTTTCTTCCGTGCCGAATTCCGAAATGTGCGCCAGGCCAGCCACGCCTTCTTCAATAGAGACGAGCGCCCCGTGCTTATTGAACTTGATGACCACGCCTTTCACAATGTTACCCTTCTGGTAACGCCCTTCCACGCCCTTCCACGGATTTTCTTTAAGCGCCTTTATGGAGAGGGAAATTTTTCCTTCCTTGATTTCAATTATTGTGGCTTTCACCTTTTGCCCGACCTTGAAAAGCGCTTTAGGGTCTTCCACCAATCCCCAGTCAATTTCCGAAATGTGGACCAGCCCCTCCAGCCCCTCCTCTATTTTCAGGAAGATTCCGAAATCAACGAGGCCGGTCACTTCTCCGTCCACCTCGTCTCCGATGGCGTATTTGGAAACGATTTCCTGCCGCTCTTTCTGGTCAAAACCTTTTTCCGAGAAAATAAGCTTGCCCTCTTTCGGCAGAGCGGAAATTATTGAAAGCTGCAGTTTTGTGCCGACCAGTTTTTTCAGTTCGCGGAGAATTTTTTCCTTATCGCCGTCTTCTACTCGCGGATAATGTTCGGGCTTCAGCTGGGAGGCCGGTAAAAATCCCTGTATACCCTGCCATTCTATGATGAGCCCGCCCTTATTGGCTTCCTTGACCGGAATTTCCAGCATAGTTTTTTGGCGGATGGCGTCGTCGGCTTCGTTCCAGATAAGCGCCTGGCGGGCTTCCTTGAGAGAGAGTTCAATATAACCGTCATCGCCTTCAACAAGCACGACTTTCGCTTTGATGATGTCGCCCTGATTTATCTTTTTGATAATCTCGCGGGCGTTTAAGTATTCACGGCCGAAAATAACACCCGTGCCGAACGGTTTTAAATCAATGAACACCGCGCTACGGGTAATGGAAATAACCGGCCCTTCCACCAGGTCTTCGTTTTTTAGCATGGGAACACTCTTGTCCAAAAGAAACCTCCCGGACGGCGTTGTTTTTTCGTCTATGCCGATAACTATTTCATCCTTGATTTCCGTGGCGTCAGTATTTTGCATAATATTGGTCAATTAACCCCAGCTTTGTTTTTGCAATAATCGTTACAGTGAAGCGCTTCGCCCGTGAGGGGAGGCCTATTCGGCCACGCGCTTCACGAGAACAAACTGCTTTCGTAATTTAATTTATTTTCGTTATCTTTTTTATGGCAAAAACAAAACGGGGTTGTTTTCTCCTCACAGGAGTGAGTAGAAAACAAAAAACCGCACGTATGCGGCCATACTTCTTTGGTTTCATCCTCAAACTACTGTGTCCGTGGAAGGATGGGTTACCTCAAAAGTTCCGCTGATAATGGGATTACTATAGCGTATGTGAAAAAAAATGCAAGGAAACTTAAGGAAACTTAAGGATTTCCCCTTATGTCAAGGCGTCGCCTTGACAAGACCTTGATAAATTTACCAAGGACTCCCCTTGGTAAAACTCCCCTTGGTAAAATGGTAAATGAAAAGCCCCGCGTTTGCGGGGCTGAGGCCTGAACGAATTCAGGACTGTGATGAACGGAAGCGCAATTTGGTCTTACTGCGTGCTAGGGCGGATGTGGTCGGGGCATGGCGACCTCCGAAAAAGTTTGCCGGAACAATTCCCGGGTCCTTGCCTAGACCCTTAGGGTTGTACACCATCTCCTTTTGAAAAAGGTACTGCCGGGGGGGGGGGGCGGCGGAAGATTATAACCCCCCCCCCCCCCCCCCCCCCCCGCCGCGGCGAGCCGGCGAAAAAAAAAAAAGAAAGATAGAGTGTAAA
>CAYISF010000016.1:0-12489 GCA_964366065.1 uncultured Candidatus Saccharibacteria bacterium
CTACATACCAAGATACCTAAAGATTTTCCAGTGCAACCAACGAAACCTGAAAAGGCTAAGGACCCTGCAACATGCGGGTACTGTGGGCTGACATGGGATGATTCTATTTCTACATCATGGACGCCTGCACCATCCGGGCGCTGCCCGTTTGAGTATTTTCATAATTACGAAGAGAGATAATCTTTAATGGTCGATGCTATCGTTGTCATAGTTTTTTCAAAAACTTTTTCGTCGGGTTCAAGAAGCGTCATGCGAAAACCCGGCAAATCGGAATTAAAACCGGACAGCGGCACCACGCACACGCCCGTAGCTCCCATGAAGTAGTAAACGAAACGCTTGTCGGGACTTTTTCCTCCTAATTTTTTAATTTTCGATTCTACTATTTTTCTCACCTGCTCGTCCAAAATGGGAAGCGTCTGCCGGTCGTTTAGTTTCCCCTCTTCAAATACAACTGTCATGTAGAACGCTCCGGCAGGCAAAGGCGCTATAATGCCGGAAATTCCGCGGAAAATATCATATGCCGTCTCGGCCCGCTTCTCATATATTTTGTTTCTTCCGGAAACATAAGCCGAAAATTTCGGATGCGAAAAAATCTCCGGCAACACTCTTTGCGGGAGCGTGGTGGAACACACTTCCAGCCGTTTGGCATCAAGGAGTGTTTTCGTGTAGCGGGCGAAAAGCGGGTCGCGGTCTTTGTTGTACATTTCTATCCAGCCGCAGCGGGCGCCGGGCCACGGCACTTCTTTGGAAAGTCCGCGCATAACAATGGCCGGCACTTCCCCGATAACCGAAGCGAGCGGAACCATTTTCTCGGGGCCAAAGTGGAGATTGGCGTAAATTTCATCACAGACGATAAAGAGGTCATACTCTCGGGCGATTGATACGATTTCCTCCAGTATGCGCCTCGGATATATCATTCCCGTGGGATTGTCGGGGTTGATTATAAGAATGCCGGAAATAGCCGGGTTGAATTTAATTTTGTTCCGTAAGTCCTCCAAATCCGGCAGCCAGTTCCGGTGCGGATTCAGTTCATAGGTGATGTGATGCGAACCGGCGTGCGCCGCTTCAGCCGAAGAATGCGTCGGATAAGCTGGAGAGGGGCCGATAACGCGGGCGTGCTCGTTTAGATATGTATAGGCCTTGGAAATAGCGTCACCCAAACCGTTGAAAAAGAGTATGTCGTCTGGTGTAATGTTTATACCGGTTTCTTTTTTTCTTTGGTCAGCCAAAAATTTTCTCGTTTCCAAAAGACCGCTGGTTGGCGAATAGCCGAAAACTTTATCGTCCTCATCCATTACCCGCTTAATAATATCGCGCATCCAGGGGGGTAGTTTCTCCCCTTTGGCCACCGGATCGCCTATATTCTCCCAAAGCATTTTCACGCCTAATTGCTCCAGCTCGCTGCCAAAATCAACAATTTCCCGTATTTCGTACGAGAGCTCATCAGCGCCGGGATGGACAATGTTATTACGCATAAAGACACTATACTACAAATTCTCTCCGTGGATAAAAAGAGTTCGCTGTGTTAGATTAAATTTGTTTCCACCCTGGATGGGTGGCTGAGTGGTCTAAAGCACCGGTCTTGAAAACCGGCACGCCGCAAGGCGTCGTGAGTTCGAATCTCACCCCATCCGCATTTGCAAATTTCAGTATCTTTTGGATACTTAAATTTATAAAATTTGACGTGTGAAATTCGAATGGGAAGGGGGCGGGAAATTGAAACTTCATATTCCAAAATAAAATGAGGTCGCCATTAGGCGACCTCATTAAACTGTACCGTCGAAAATTACTGCTTTAATCGAAGGTTTTTATCGTGGATGAAATTCGCTTTCGCTAGCCCCAGAAATTCCATAACTCTTATGTAACCCCAGCCAAGATCAAACTCAAACTTGTAGTACGAGAACTTGGCTGAAGTTCCGAAGGCGTGGTGATTATTGTGAAGCTCTTCACCGCCAATGATTATCCCCCACGGTACAATATTCACTGACTCAAACACATTGCTGAATCTTTCACCTTGCTTGAAGTTCTGGTATCCGTAGGAATGGCCTAGACCGTTAATGACTCCCGCCGCCCAAAATGGAATCCAAAGCATTTGGATAGCGCCAACGCTGATGCCAATCACTCCGAATAAGGCGATGTCAATTAAAAACATAATGACAAGGCCGAGGATGACGTGCTTGCTGTAGATGTTCCTCTCCAGCCAGTCGTTCGGCGTACCTTGGCCGAATTTTTCCAACGTTTCCGCTTTCTTGGCTTCCAATTTGTAGAGCACGGTACCTTCCCAAACAACCTTGCCGATGCCAAACCACTTCGGACTGTGGGGGTCTTCTTTGGTCTCGCATTTGGCGTGATGCTTACGATGCACAGCAACCCACTCTTTAGTCACCATTCCCGTCGTAACCCAAAGCCAGAGACGAAAAAAGTGGCTTACTACAGGATGTAGTTCAAGCGCGCCATGTGTCTCTGAGCGGTGCAAATATAAAGTCACCGCCACAATGGTTATATGTGTAAGACCGAGGACCACGAGAACGTAGCCCCACCACGGCCAATCAAAAAAGCCATGTGAAAGTTGCCAGTTCATGGTGATCTCCTTTCTAAAACAGTTATAAAGACCTAAAATTTACCCTAAAAAATTATATCACGTGAGATAATTCGATCCTAAAAGACTTTTCCTTCCTTATCTACTCCGGTTCTCGTCTCCTCTCAAGAACTTCGGCTGGACAGGCAGGGATATTTTCAAACAGATACCGCCGATTTTTGTTTACGCCTGAAAATGTTAAAGTAAGTGTAATGGCAAAGCACGACAAGAAAAATAAACAAGAACAAGCGTTTGTCGTCTGGCAGGGATACGAATACGAGCATCGGGAAAAAACCGGCGATTGGTACTGGGTACTCACTATTATTTCAGTGGCAGTTGCCGTAGGCGCCATATTTTTCCACAATTATCTTTTCGCCGTACTCATTATTGTCGCGGCGTTTTCCATAGCTGTTCATGCCGCGCAAAAACCCGCGCTTAAAGAGTTCCGCATTGATGCCCGTGGAATAAAAATCGGGAAAAAATTCTACCGCTATGAAAGTATCGATTCGTTCTGGATTGATGACGGAACAGTTCCGCCCCAGCTTTTTTTTGAACTGAAGCGTCCGTTCATACCGCTTATCATAATACCGGTCGGCACGGCAAACGTCGCGATTGCCAAAGAAATTTTGTTTAATAATCTTACAGAAAAGGAGCAGTCCGTTCCGGCGGCGCAAAAAATTCTTGATTCCTTTGGTTTTTAGCCGGTTCGCCCATAGCTTCAGTGGGGCGAGCAGGAATTTCACCCGCCCACCTTTTTATATTGTCTCCCCGGCAGGAATCGAACCTGCATCACCTCCTTCGGAGGGAGATATCCTATCCGTTGAACGACAGGGAGTATTAAACTATTTCCTAAACCTACATTACCACTTTCGCACAAAACGGCATTTCTCGCCCCGTAGTAAGCGTATTCGCTTTACTACTGGGGTCCGTTGAACGACAGGGAGTTGGCTTGATTATACTTTATAAAAGGTGGGTGGGCGGGCCTAAAGTTAATTCTACCTCAAAACTTTAGCCAGCACCGGGTATATTTTTTCAGCAATAAATTTGTATCCATTATTATTCGGATGAATTTCATCAGTCATTAAAGATTTATTTCTAAAAAGTCCGTCTAATACATTAGGGACATAGGTAGCCCCTGTTTCTTCGGCGAGATTTTCAAAATCAGTATCAAAATGATCAATTAGTATCCCCCCGCGTACTCCAAGCAGCACAACGATAGCGCCATCTTCATGAAAGCGGGAAATCAATGTCCGAAGATTTTGAAAAGTTTCTTCTCGCGGAATTCTTTTCAAATAATCATTTCCGCCTAAAAGGAGAATTACAATGCGAGGATGTTTATCAATGGCTTCCCCCACTCGCGCTAGGCCGTCCCTCGTAGTATCGCCAGAAACACCCAAATTTATGATTGGCTCTCCTATTTTCCCCGATAAAATGGATACAAAGTCATTTCTATCCGTAGAGCCCACGCCGGCAACTAAACTGTCGCCAAAAGCGACAATCGGACCTTCATGTGGAGGATAATTTTTTATGGAATCACTACCGCTAAATATATAGTAAATACCAAAACCTATGATTACGACTGCAAGTAAAATTATTAGAAATTTTTTCATTAGCAACTTTATGCCCTCGACAGGAATCTCGACTGCCGTCGCGGGTGGTTTTCTCGCTCGCTTCGCTCGCATAGAAAACCCTTTCGATTCGTGCATGCGGGTGAAACAGTTCACCCGCTCTCGGGCATAATTGCTCCGCACTTATGCCCTCGACAGGAATCGAACCTGTATTTTAAGATCCGCAATCTTATGTCCTATCCGTTGAACGACGAGGGCGTGAACAACAGATAAAACATAACACATAACGAGTAAAACTGAAACGCTAGTTTCTTCATTGTTTGTTGTCTATGAGCCATTCACGGATAAGCTTTTTTACTTCTTCGGGACCGCTTACTTGTATTGTTGCAACTCCGGCTTGTTTTACCGGTTCATCATTCCCGCCTGGATAAAGCGCGTCGCCGACGAATATCATGTGGTCAATCGGAACACCTAAAAGTTCTTCTATTTTTCTTATGCCATAGGCCTTGTCTATCCCTTTTCTGGTCACGTCTATTGAAGTCATTCCTCCGGTACGAACTTCAAATTCCGCAAGTTTGTTTTTCATCGTCTTAGCCATAGCGAGACGGACGCTGTTTTTAACTTCATTCCATGCCTGTTTTTTGGCAACCGGCGCTTCTTGTCCCACCGCGGAGAAGGTTATTTGTGTACCCCTGTCTTCTATAATCTCGCCGAAGACCTCTTCCGGATGCTCGTAGTTATGTTCACGAAAAGTTTCATTGAAAGCACTTAGAATTTTCTCTTTTTCTTCGCCGGTTAAACGGTCGGCGTATTTTTCTTTCCATTCACCATCCTCGTGATAATAATATTGCGACGCGCAAGTCGGGAAAAGATGGAGCTTGGGCAAAAGTTCGTTTGGCACTTTGAGTCCGGCTAAAAATTGCTTAGTGAATTGGCTATGCGAACCGCCGCCGATTACAGCCACTTGTTTAATTTCCAAAAGTTTCCCCAAAATATCCGACATTCCCGCGTCCACAACCGACTTGCTTTCGGCAAGAGTGCCGTCCAAATCAAAGACCACTAATTTTTTGTCGGGAATTGAGTTCATGGTGAAATTTGGCAAAAAAGTCCGTGGCGCGGACTTTTTTGCTAGGAGATTTTCCGGAGCGCCTTTGCCAGCCGCGACTTTTTGCGGGAAGCCGTGTTCTTTTTTATAACGCCTCGTTTAGCCGCTTTATCAAGCGCCTGATAAGCCGAAGCGATGAGTTTTTCGGCTTCAGTTTTCTTTTTATTTAATATGAGTTTCCTGACATTTTTCACAATGTCTTTCATCACCCGTCCGCGGCGGTCGTTATAAATTTTCTGCCGCTTGGAAACGCGAATTGCTTTTCGTGCTGATTTGGTTAATGCCATCCCATTAGAAACAGGTTGCGGTCATTTCGCTATCCTGATAATTATTTATGTTAAATATCGTATGGTATTGCTTCATAAACTACTTTTCTGTATTAAATTATATGACCGCGGTTTCTAACGGGACAAGTAATTTTGTTGCGACTACTATAACAAGTGTTTATAAAAAACGCAAATCGACCCTGTTAAATTTGTTTACATTTAACAGGGCGAGGGCTATGATAAATCCATGATTGCGCAACTCACCGGAAATATAGTTTTCACCGGCAATCGCTACGTCGTTTTAGAAGTCGGCGGCGTCGGCTACAAGGTCTATATGCCGCTTGACACGCTTCGTCTTGTCGGCAAGAAAAAAAATGACGTTAAGCTTTGGACGCATCTGGCCGTCCGTGAAGACGCCATGGACCTTTACGGCTTTATTGAGAAAACCGAGCTTGAATTCTTTGAACTTCTTATAGGCATTTCCGGCATCGGCCCGCGCTCGGCTCTGGGTATAATGTCCATCGCGCCAGTTGAAAATATCAAAAAGGCGGTTTCTTCCGGAGACAGTTCGTATCTGACTAAGGTCTCCGGCATAGGAAGGAAAACGGCGGAAAAAATTATTTTGGAACTCCGCGACAAACTCGGCGCCTGGACCGATGCCGGCTCGCCGGAGCTGAAAGAAGAATCAGACGCCGTAGAAGCGCTGCAATCTCTCGGCTATTCGCAAGGAGAGGCGCGCGACGCGCTCAAAAAAGTCCCGCACGATATTTCCGGCACCGGCAAACGCGTAAGAGAAGCTTTAAAACTTTTGGGAAACGGCAAATAAAAAAAGTTTTCTTTATTCTAATGTTCTCAAGAACATTAGAATAAAGAATGTGATAAAATTACAAAAATGAAAAACTACCGAAAACTTGAGAGGATAGTCAGAGGGTTTTCTAACCACCGAAGAATAGAGATACTTGAGCTTATAAAACGCAAACCAGAACTCTCTGTTGTTGATATTTCGGAGGAGCTCAAAATAAATTTTAAAACCGCTTCGGAGCACATACGGCGACTGGCTATCACCGGGCTTGTCATGAAGCGCTCGGAAGGCCCATCTGTATGCCACAAAATAACCCCTGTAGGAAACTCTATTCTAATGTTCTTGAGAACATTGGAATAGAGTTTCCGGACTTAATATGTCAGATAAAATTCTTCGCATGATTGAGGGACTTATTCCGAGGCGGGTGTACCGCTTTTTTCAGCCGGTCTATCATTATTTGCTCGCGCTCGCTGGAGCTATTATTTATCGTTTCCCGGCGCGGAAAATTTTTGTCGTGGGCGTGACCGGCACCAAGGGAAAAACGACTACTGTTGAGCTTATAAACGCCATATTGGAAGAAACGGGTCATAAAACAGCCGTCATCTCCACGCTCCGCTTTAAAATAGGAGAGGGGGAAGAGCGAAATATGTTTAAGATGACTATGCCTGGGCGATTTTTCGTCCAGAAAATGCTCCGCCGCGCGGTTTTAGCCAAATGCGATTACGCCATTATTGAAATGACCTCAGAGGGGGCGCGTTTCTTCCGCCACAAGTTCACTTACCCAAACGCTCTTATCTTCACCAACCTCTCCCCCGAACATATTGAGTCACATGGTTCGTTTGAAAATTATCTGAACGCCAAACTCTCAATCGCGAAAGAACTTGAGTGTTCGTCGAAAAAGAAACAAGTTATCATAGTGAACAAAGACGATAAATATGCCGACAAATTTTTGAACTTCCGAATTCCCGAGAAGCGCGTTTTCTCGCTTGCTGATGTCAAACCTTTCACTCTCAACGAAAACGGAATTGATTTTACTTTTGGTGGAGAAAAATTTCATTCGCGCCTTTCAGGCGAGTTCAATCTCTACAATATTCTGGCGGCGATTACTTTTGCAAGAACCCAAAATATTGACTTAGGAACGATTCGCCGCGCTTTGGAAAAATTGAGTGGTATCCGCGGACGGCTTGAGCGAGTAGAAGCCGGACAGGACTTCCTAGTCATAGTGGATTACGCTCACACGGCCGACTCTATGGAAAAGGTATATCGGGTGTTCGGCAACAAAAGAAAAATTTGCGTCTTCGGCGCCACCGGCGGCGGGCGCGACAAATGGAAGCGTCCGGAGATGGGCAAGATCGCCGACACCTACTGCGACGAGATAATTCTGACCGATGACGATTCTTACGATGAGAATCCAAAAGAAATCGCGAGAGCTATCGCCGAGGGAATAAAAAATAAAACGCCGACAATACTTATTGACCGGCGCGAGGCCATCCGTGAAGGTCTCAAGTGCGCGAAAACTGGCGATGCCGTCATCATTACCGGCAAAGGCACCGACCCGTTTCTTATGGGCCCGAACGGAACAAAACAGCCGTGGGATGACGCGACCGTGACTAAGGAAGAACTGCAGAAGTTACTTGATTCCTAAGCCCCAAAAAGCTTATTCAAAATTTCGCGCGTTTTCGGCCCGGCGACAGAGCCGTCGGCGGAAATCCCATACTTTTCTTGAAACGCCGTAAGCGCCCCTCTGGTGCATCCCCTGAACATTCCCGACAAAGGACAGTCGTCTTTACTCTTACCCCTAGGCGGGTAAAAACCGGCACCTAGAAGCGCGGCTTGCAGGGCGAGCACGGACGCCTTCCCTTCATCCCCTTCGCGCAAATCTTCATTCCATAAATACGGAAGGAAAACGTTATCTTTGGCCGCCAAAGAATTGGCGCCGAAAAAGTCCTGAATTCCAAGATACGTTTTTAGAGCCAAGTCGCGCATTATAATCTTTCTTGTTTCCGGATATTTAAACTGCGGTTCGTAAATATAACCGTATTCAATCAGAACAGAAGCGGCAACAAGGGTATCGTTGGCACCCAAAGAAATAAGCTCCTGATCCGGGACAACGCCGGCCGATTCTTTGGGATATGTGCTTTTAGCATAATATTTCAAGAGGCGGGAAAATATTTTATCGGCAATCGGCCGCGATGCTCGCGCGTTGCCATACTCGCTATCCGGAACGTATACGGCAAAACCGCTGTACTCGCCGGGAGTATTGCTTCTTACCCTCGGATAATCGTTGAAATGAAAGTTAATAACTACGGACGCGCCTATTTCATCAGCCCACCTGTTTGTGGCATAAAGTCGGAGGGATGTTTCATCGGTCGTGTCGGCATGCGGCGCTCCATCCACTTTTTCCACAAACCCGCGCGATAGGTATTCCGCCATACTTTTCCTCTTCTCCCCGCGGAAACGGGCGATATTTTCCCGCTCACGCTTAAAATATTCAATGAAATTCGTGTTATACCCGTCTTTCCCCCGTAACAAAACCGCATCATAGTGACTATCGTCCTTAAAAAGAGCGTGGAGATTCTCTCCAAGTTCTGTAGTCATATCAACTTCCCGCAAGTCGTGAAAAGATGCGCCGGGAGAATTCTCGTCGTGTCCGGGAACTAAGAGAATTTTCACTTTTTGCCCGCCCCGCCCCGCGTCGGCCAGAGAGTATTGCCCTTTTATTTTTTCGGCGCTAAGTTTTTCCGCGAAGAATCCCGCAAGCATAGACCTGGAGAAATCCGGTATGAATCCATTCCAGCCCCAAAGCCAAATAAAAAAGAGAATGACCAGCGCGGAGCCGGCCGTAAACAAAGCGAGGGGAAAGTTCTTTTTCATTTGGTTTTAATATGCTTAAGTATACAACATTATTTACCCCAGCCTCATTTCTGATTATACAATCGCGGCAAGGCGCTTCGCCCAATAAGGGTTGTCCTATTCGGACACGCGCCTTGCGAAACTAATTAGATTTTTGTGTTGTGTTATTATTGGGTAATTAATTTATCATCAGAAATAAGGCGGGGTGACGATTTTTAAGTCGCTCCGCTCGTTAAAAATCAGCCATGCCCGAACTTCCTGAGGTGCAAACAACCGTAAGCGGACTGCAGTCCGTCTTGCCGAACAAAACCATCACCGATGTCTGGACTGATTGGCCGAAAATGTTCCGTGGCGAAACACTTTCACGATTTAAAAAATCTGTTGTCGGCAATAAAATCCGCTTGGCCGAGCGCCGTGGAAAACATGTTCTTATTCATCTTTCGGGAAATGTCACAATTATTATCCATATGAAAATGACCGGACATCTCCTATATGGGAATTGGAAGTTAGAAGGTGGGAGATGGAAGCCCAAAGACAAAAAAGGACCGCTCAACGACCCCTTTAACCGCTTCATTCATGTCGTATTTATTCTTTCAAACGGCAAACAGCTGGCTTTTTCCGATACGCGAAAATTCGGAAAAATCGTTCTGGCTGAAACCGACTCGCTCGCCCGCTCACCGCATTTGGCGCACCTGGGACCGGAACCGCTCCAAAAAAGTTTTGATTACGAAACATTCGTAAATCGGCTCGCGGCAAAACCCCGCGGGAAAATAAAAACCGTGCTTATGGACCAGGCCGTTATAGCCGGCATCGGAAACATTTATTCCGACGAAATGCTTTGGCGCGCGGGCATTCATCCGGAAACTAAAATAAAAGAATTAAAAGATAAAAAAATAAAAGAATTATTCTCGGCGATGAAGCAAGTTTTGCGCGGAGGAATAGAACTAGGCGGCGACTCAATGTCGGATTATCGCAATATTTTCGGACTACGGGGGCATTTTCAGGAGCGTCACCACGCCTATCAGAAAAAGGGTAACGCATGCGACAAGCGCGGTTGCAGTGGTATAATCGTGAGGAAAATGGTCGGCGCCCGAAGCGCCAATTTCTGTTCAAAGCACCAGTCCCTCTAATATAATAATTAAATGGCAGACAAACCTATTCTGGGAGATCCTATTAAAGACCTGAAGTGGTTTCTCGTTATTTTAGCCGCTATTTGGTTCGTCTGGTTTTTGACCGGCGGTCCCGCGCGCTACGAGACAACGCGCGGAATTTTACTCAAGCCGCCGTCCCCGCTTAGCACCGGAGAAACCTATGGCAATCTTCCGGACGTAAAATTGAAAGTTCCCGAAACCTTAAATATTTTCCTGTCCGGCAATCGCGTGGTGCTCGGTACGCGCACCAACCTAAAATCTGCCGCACCGGAGAGGGAATATATTGAAATAGTCGGAGTGAGCGACACGCCCGTTGATATCACCGGATGGCGTTTGGCCGGAACAAAAGGCGTCTCCGCCGTAATTCCAAAGGGCGTACGCCTGTTTACGGCCGGACAGGTTAATCAAATGAATGACATTTATCTCGGGAAAGGAGACCGCGCCATTATCGTTTCCGGCGATTCGCCCATAGGCGTTTCGCTCCGGATAAACGCCTGTAGCGGCTACCTGGCGCAATTCCAAACATTCATACCGAAAATAAATAATATCTGTCCGTCTCCCCTGGCAAACGACACTCTTAAAAATAACCCGCTCAACAGTTCTTGCCTTAATTACATAGACAAGATGACAAGCTGTACGACGCCGGTATCGGCTCTGCCAACAAATCTCGGGGCGGCCTGTCACGAATTTATTCTCACCCACACCACTTACAATGCTTGCGTAAGCGACAATAAAAACAGCGCCAATTTTTACGAGAACGAATGGCGCGTATACTTGAGTAAAAAAGAGGAGCTTTTCGGAAGCCACGACACCATCAAGTTTTACGACAAGGACGATAATCTTATCGGAACATACATATATTAGAAATTGGAAGTTAGAAGTTAGATTTTTTATAGAATCTAGGGAAACTTTTCTTATTCGCTTATTCGTACGAATAAGCGAATAAGAAAACTATTTGTTAGCGGTCAAAGAGGCGGAAAAGGGCGATGCCGGCCGCGACTGAGACATTGAGGGATTCTTTTCCTCGCTTGGCATTGCGAGGATGGTGAGCTTGTCGAACCATAAAACCGCGCATGGGAATTTCTATCAGTTCATCGCAGACATCGCGGAGTTTTTTGCTTAAACCAAGCACTTCATTTCCCAAAACAAGCGCGGTTTTCTTCCGCGGGCGCGCGGACTTGTAGTCGCGCGCCCGCGTATCCTGCTCAAGCCCTATGATAAAAACTTTTTCTCTTTTCAGTTTCTTAAAAAGTTTCGCCGTATTTTTCACTTCCTCCCACGGCACAGACATTTGCGCCCCAAGCGCGGACTTGGCAATATCTTTGCGAAACCGGCCAAAACGATCCAGTGGAAGCGGAGTGTAGCCGGAAAGATATATTTTTGAAATACCAACGGCATCAGCCGTGCGGAAAATGGCTCCGACATTGTAGGCGCTGCGTATGTTGTGGAGTATCAAATAAGTTTTTTTGGCCTTGCCCCGTAGTGAATTTGGCAACGGTTTCTTTTTGCGCCCCGCCAGTCGGCGGGGCGCATTGCCAAATTCTACTGCGGGGTTTTCGCGCGCGGGCATAATTTGCTATGATAGCAGTATGTTAAACGCCTTTCCATCACTCCTCGCCTATGGCCTGGCTGGCGCCTTTATTATCCGGATCGTGTTAGGAATACTTTTTGTTCTGGCAGGATTCATAAAAGTATTCCGCAACCGCGAAGAGTGCGCGCGCATTTTCAGAGAAGCGGGGCTGCCTGCGCCGCGGGCGTTTTCAATGGCTACCGGACTGATAGAAATTGCGGGCGGCATCTTTCTAATTGCCGGATTTGGCACGCAGATAGCCGCCATCGTGCTCGCCATCGTAACGCTCGGATTTCTCACCATCAAAATCCGCCAACCTGAACTTCTTCATAACGACGTTACATATTACATACTTATTCTCGCCATGGCGCTCTCGCTTGCCGTCACCGGCGCCGGTTTCTTCGCTTTTGATTTGCCGCTGTAAACGACGAGCAGCTTACAACCGACAACAAACAACAATAGGGTTGCTGTAATTAATTTTTCGTTGTAAGTTGTGGGTTGTTGGTTGTTAATTTTTATACCCGCCCGTAGCTCAGTTGGTAGAGCAGCTCCCTTTTAAGGAGAGGGTCGTAGGTTCGATTCCTACCGGGCGGACA
>CAYISF010000017.1:0-12134 GCA_964366065.1 uncultured Candidatus Saccharibacteria bacterium
TTTGACCCCGACGATGCGGCCGCGCTTGCCGTGTTCCATGCGAAGCGAAGTGTCTTTTACGTCGCGCGCTTTTTCGCCGAAGATGCTCCGCAGAAGGCGCTCTTCCGGCGTGAGTTCGCTTTCACCTTTGGGTGTAATCTTACCGACCAATATGTCATTCGGACGAACTTCCGCGCCGATTCTGACGATACCGTCAATGTCCAAATCTTTCAGCTTGGCTTCTCCGACATTCGGAATATCGCAGGTTGTCACTTCCGGACCGAGCTTAGTGTCGCGGACATTCACCACAAATTCTTCAATGTGAATGGAAGCGAACTTTGAATTTTTGACCAGCCGCTCGGAAATAATAATGGCGTCTTCGTAGTTGGCGCCGTCCCAGAGCATGAAAGCGACGAGAGTATTCTGGCCGAGCGCGGCTTGTCCCTGGTCGGAGGTGGATGTGTCGGCGAGGACATCGCCTTTCTTCACCTTGTCACCCGAATAAACTATCGGCCGCTGATGGAAAGCGCTGAAATCGTTGGTTCGCGAAAAGTTGATTAAGTTGTATTCTTTCTCGCCCTTACTCCCTTTGACGACAATTTTTCGCGCGTCGGCGTAGGAAACGGTGCCGGCCTCTTCCGACACCACTAAGCGGCCCGAGAATCTGGCCGCGGTGCCTTCAATGCCGGTCGCCACCAGCGGCGCCTCCGGCAAAATGACCGGAGTGGCCTGTTTTTGCATGTTGGAACCCATGAGCGCCCGGTTGGCGTCGTCATGCTCCAAAAACGGAATCATGGAAGTGGCCACCGAGAAGGCCTGGTTCGTCGCCACATCAATGAATTCAACGTCTTTCTTATCCACCAGTCCCGGCTCCGTTTTGATGCGCGCCTCAACTTTCTTTTCCAAAATATTACCGTTCTCGTCATAGGGCGTACCGGCATGCGCGATAGTGTAACTTTCTTCCTCAAGCGCGTTTAAATAAACTATCTCTTTGGTTATCTTCCCGTTTTTCACCCGAATATACGGCGTTTCAATTATGCCGAATTCATTCGCGCGGGCGTACATGGAAAGGTGGAGGATGAGGCCGATGTTTTGGCCTTCCGGCGTGTGAATGGGACAGACGCGGCCGTAGTGCGAGGTATGCACGTCGCGCACTTCAAAGCCGGCGCGCTCGCGCGTTAAGCCGCCGGGACCTAAGGCGGAGAGGGTGCGCAAGTGCTCCACTTCCGTCAAAATATTTTCCTGCCCCATAAATTGCGAAAGCTGGTTGGTAGTGAAAAATTCTTTTATGCGCGCCTGAAGCGGACGCTGGTTCACAATCTGTATGGGCAGCGTGGTTTCGGCGTCAATCGTGGACATGCGGTCCTGAATATTCCGTTTCATCTGGGACATGCCTATGCGTATTTTTTGCTGAAGCATTTCTCCGACATAACGGACCCGGCGGCTGCCAAGATGGTCAATGTCGTCGCCGAAAGCGCCTGGGGTATTGTTTAAAGCCACAACGTTAGTGATAATTTCCACCAAGTCCTCGTTGGAGAGCGTTCGGCGGGAAAGTGATTTCTCGTCCATCGGTTTGTCAAAACGCCTGTTAAAGCGAAAACGGCCGACTGGGGAAAGGTCATAGCGCTCTTCGCTGAAAATGGAAGTGATGAATCCTTTGGCATTTTCAGCCGTGGCCAGATCGCCATCGCGTAGGCGCTTGTATATCTCAATGTAGGCCTCTTCGGCTGTTTTGGCGGGGTCTTTCTCAATGGCAAGCTTCATTCCCGCCGCGGCTTTAGAGTTTTTGAACGATGCCAGAATATCTCTGTCGGCGGAAAGGCCGAAGACACGAAGGAGTGAGGTTACCGGGAACTTGCGCTTCCGGTCTATTCGGACATAAATGATGCCGTCCGCTTCCGTCTCAAACTCTATCCACGCGCCCCGCGCCGGAATTATTTTTGCTCCGAAGTAAATTTTCCCTTTTATTTCATTTTCATTGAAAAACACGCCGAAGGAGCGCGCGAGCTGCGGCACGATGACGCGTTCCACGCCGTTTATGATAAAAGTGCCGTGTGAGGTCATAAGCGGAAAATCCGCCATGAATATTTCCTGCTCTTTCACGCTCCCAATGGTCTTATTCTTCAGTTTAATCATAGCCCGAAGAGGCGCATCATAGGACATGCGATTTGCTTTGGCGTAATACTCATCGTACTTCGGCTCAGAGAGGTAGAAGGAAGAAAACTCCAGTTCAAACTTTTTTTCGGAGTAGTCCCTGATGGGAGAGAATTCTTTGAAAATTTCCTTAAGGCCGTGTTCCACCAGCCACTTATACGAGTCCACTTGTGTCTCAAGGAGATTGGGCACATCCACAAAGGGTTTCTTGTAGAGAGAGAAATATTTCTTCTCCAGCTTTTGTTTAGCGGGCATGACTTATTTTTAAGGAGCGGAGCGACTATAAAAATCGTCACCCAGCCCTTTCTTAATCTTTAATCTAATTAAATCGTTGATTCTACACAAAAGACAAAAGCTTTTGCCCTCTTCTCAGAAAACAGGGAAAGGGCTGGGTTGTGAAAAACATATTCGCTTGCGCTTATTGTTTTTCTACAAAATAAAACACATAGGTAGAAACCTACCTTGTTTTAAGGTTGCTTTATCTCAACTTCTGGATGAAGTTAGAAATATAGTATGATAAACCGCTATTAATCCTGAACTTAGCCGGAACTCATTCGTGGATTCAGTACCCAGCACTATAGCAAAAAGGCTATTCCGGAGTCAACCCCGTAGTGAATTTTGGCAAGAAAGGCCTGAATTAAGGCCTTCACGCTACGCCGTTGGCGTAGCGTATTTGCCAAAATCTACTACGGGGTCAAGAGGGCTGTGAATTACCGCTTTTTCCTCCCCTTTTTCCATAATCCCGCCGCAGGTAGGTCGGACGATCAACTTCGTTTGAGCGAAGTTGATTTAGCCTTTTTCCACTCCTCTATTTTTTTGTGGTCTCCTGTGAGCAAAACCTTAGGGACTTTATAACTTTTGCCTTTATAGAATAATGTCTCCGGACGGGTATAAACCTCGCTTGAGGATACGCGGTTTTCTTCTATTGATTCTTGTTTGCCCAAGACACCCTTAATCTGACGCGATACCGCATCTATTACCACCATTGCCGGAAGCTCCCCTCCTGTAAGCACGTAATCGCCGATTGATACTTCTTCGGCTTTGAGTATCTTTTTTACCCGCGCATCTATTCCCTCGTAACGTCCGGATATCAAAATTATGTCGTTGTATTTTTGCGAGAGTGTCTTGGCATATGTATTAGTGAACTTCTTTCCCGCCGGAGAAAAAATAATAGTTTTCAGTTTTGATTCTCTTTGCCCCGTAGTGAGCTTTGCTCTACTACTGGGGTTAATTTTTAATTTTGCCCGTTCGACTGCTTTGAGGACGGGCAATGCGTACTGCACCTGCCCCGGCCCTCCGGAATACGGCCGGTCATCGGTCTTCTTCCACTTGCCCGCCGCAAAATCACGCGGGTTATACGCTTTGACGGAAATCTTTTTCGCTTTTATCGCCCGCCCTATAATGGAGGTCTTCAAATATGAATCAAGCGAACCGGGAAATAAGGTAATTACGTGGAATTTCATAGGATAGGTTGTGGGTGGTAGGTTATAGGTTGTAGTTTATACAAATCAAATCAAAAGAAAAGCCCCTGCAGTCGTAAAAACCACTCCTATTGTGAGTGGTTTTTGCTTGACTGTGTTTTTCTACTAACTACTCACTATAACCTACCACCTATTTTTACAGGTCTTTTATTTCATCCATCGCCGAGTCAATGTTCGCGGCTTGCGGCCTTACGTGAGTACTGCCTTCCGGCTCGTTTATTTTCATATTCACGCGGGCGTTATTTTTCATCCCGACTACGCGGAGAAGGGTGCGGATTGCTTTCGCCGTGTTCCCTTTCCTTCCGATAATCTTGCCCATATCCGCCGGATTGCAGCTAAGGGTGAGCAAAACGCCCATTTCATCTATTGTCCGGTCAACTTTTACGTCATTCGGATTATCAACCAACTCCTTGATAACATACTCAAGAAATTCTTTATCTCGTTCTGGCATATATAATTGTAAAACAGCTAATCTGCTAAACTTGTGCCTCGTCGCTCGGGCACATTGTATTTACATTGTATTAGAGAGAAACGGCACTGTCAAAACCTCGCAGTGATCCGCCTCAGGCGGACTAGTACAAGGTAAAGCGATTACTCGGCTGTAATCACTTCAGCTAGAGGAGAAGCTGGTTCGGCAGAATCTGCTTCGACAACAGGAGTTTCCGCCGCCGGCTGGGCTTCTTTCTTAATTGGGTGCTTGGACGGCAAAACATTTATCTTTTTGCCGGAAATTACTTTCTCGGAAATGAGAAAATTGTGCATGGTATCGGAAACCTTGGCGCCCTGCGACATCCAATACTTAACGCGCTCGGCGTTCACCGCGAATTTTCCTTCTTTGGCGGCGTATGAACCGAGTACCTCCAAGAATCGTCCGGATTTCGTGGAATTGCGCTTGTCGGTCAAAACAACCCGGAAATGCGGACTGTTGACTCTTCCAATGCGCTGTAAGCGAATCATTAACATGAGTCGGATGGTAACAAAAGACGGAGAAACGGTCAAATATAAAATGAAACGGAAAAGTAAGAAATAAATGCTATACTCAATATTTATGAAAAAGAAAGCGGGGAATAAAGGCAAAAAAGAAAGCGCGCACCCGAAATCTTCCATAGTTGAGGGCGTTATTTCCATCACTGGGAAAGGCACGGGCTATGTTAGGGCAGACGAACAAGATGAAGACATTGAGATTGACTCGCGCCACTTGAACACCGCTTTGCATGGTGATCGAGTCAAGGTTGCCATTCACCCCAAAAAATCGCGCCCGCCTGCGCATGGCGCGTGGGCGGGTGGGCGGATTGCCGGCGAGGTGACAGAGATTTTGGTGCGCGCCAAGCCGGGATTTGCCGGCACGCTGGAACTTGAGGATGGGGTTTATTTCCTGGTACCGCAGGATACGCGGATGTATGCAGACATTCTGATTCCTAAAGAGAAACTCGGTGAGGCAAAAGAGGGTGACAAAGTCTTCGGCGCGATTGTGCGTTGGAGCGACCCGCGCAAAAGTCCTGAGGGAGAAATACTGGAAGTACTCGGCCGTCCGAACGAAAATAATGCCGAAATGCATGCCATCGCGCTGGAACGCGGATTCTCTTCGCGTTTTCCCGAAAGCGTAGAAATCGAAGCGGCAGCGCTCAAAGCCCGGGAAATCACCGAAAAGGATATGGCTGGCCGCAAAGATTTCAGGAACACGACTACTTTCACTATTGACCCGGAGGACGCCAAGGATTTTGACGACGCTATTTCATTTAAAAATTTTGGGAATGGAACGTACGAAATCGGCGTCCATATCGCCGATGTCTCGCATTACTTACGGCCCGGAACATCTCTTGACCAAGAGGCGATAAAGCGCGGCACATCAGTTTATCTCGTGGACCGCACCATCCCCATGCTTCCGGAAACTCTTTCCAATGACCTTTGCAGTTTAAATCCCAATGAGGACAAGCTCACTATGAGCGCCGTTTTTACCATAGACGAGCACGGGGGCGTTAAGAACGAGTGGTTCGGCAAGACCATCATTAATTCCAACAAGCGCTTCACTTACGAAAACGCGCAGGCGATTCTTGACGGTCCGCCAACCGGCGGAAGCGGACAATACTACGAAGAATTAAATATTCTGAACACGCTCGCCAAAAAGTTTTCCAAAAAACGCGCCAGCGAAGGCGCCATATCAATGGAACAGGAAGAAGTTAAGTTCGTCCTGGATGAAAAAGGCGTGCCGATAAAGGTATATAAAAAAGTTCGCGGCGACACGCACAAATTGGTGGAAGAATTCATGCTCCTGGCCAATAAGCATGTGGCCAAATTCGTCATTGACCGAGAAAAAAAACTGAACAAAGGCCATGTATTTGTCTATCGCATTCACGATATGCCGAGCGAAGAGAAAGTCGCCGATTTAGTTTTTTTCCTGAAAAGTGTCGGTTATGAACTCAAGCTCCATGACGGGAATATCGCTCCCAATGAACTAAACAGGCTTCTGACGAATTTGGAGGGCAAGACGGAAAAAGACATGATTCAAACCGCCGTGGTCCGCTCCATGGCCAAAGCGGTGTATTCCACCGAGAACATCGGCCACTACGGCCTGGCTTTTGAATACTACACGCACTTCACCTCCCCCATTCGCCGGTACCCCGACGTTATCGCCCACCGGCTCCTCTACGATTATCTTCACGATAGACAAATCAGCGAAAAAGAGTGGCACATTTACGACACGCTCTGCAATTATTCATCCCAGCGCGAGCGCGAGGCGGCAGACGCCGAGCGCGCAAGTGTTAAATATAAGCAGGTTGAATATATGTCCTCTCGCGTGGGACAAACTTTTGACGGGATCATCTCCGGCGTGACCGAGTGGGGACTTTACGTGGAAGACAAAGAAACCAAATGTGAAGGAATGGTTTCGGTACGAAATCTTAAGGACGATTTCTATAAGTTTGACGAAAAACACTACCGGCTAGTCGGTGAACGCTCCAAGAAAAAATACACTCTGGGCGACAAAGTCCGCTTCAAAGTAGTAAAAGCCGATATGGAGCGGCGCACGCTGGATTACGCGTTTGTTTAAAAATTCACGTAGTAACGAAATATTGACAGTTTTCTGTTCGTCTGATATACAAGTCTCAACGTCGGAGTAGGTCGAGAGACCGAACAACGAGGCGTTTGTGGGACGCCTACAGAGAACGCAAGTTCCGGAAACCGACTCCTCCAGTCATCCTAGTGATGGCTGTTTTTTTATCTTATATTTGTATCCCCCGTCGAAGCGAGTACTTCATTTTGAAAGACCTTGGAAGGTGCGGCGGCACCGGACAGAGAAAATTTTCAGTAGAAAATTTTCGTGTCTTTCAAAATGTAAGTGCGAGCGCCTTATTTCGCAATCTCCACGGCCTCGTCAAATTTTATGGAAAGAAGCTTGGAAGTGGCATCTCCTCCGGTTGTAATGCCGTAAAGCACTTGGGCTCGCGACATGGTCTCCCGATTGTGCGTAATTACCACCAATTGGGAAAGCTTGGAAAGATTATCCAGCATATCGCCGTATTTTCGCGAGTTGGCCTCATCAAGAGCGGCATCCGTCTCGTCAAGTACCATAAATGGCGGCGGATTGACCTGAGTAATGGCAAAAAGGAGCGCGATGGAAGTAAGCGCTCGCTCGCCGCCGGAGAGCATCGCCAAATCCTTTATTTTTTTCTGCGGCAGATTTACTTTGATGTCTATCCCCCGCTCCGGTTCCGTTTCCTCCTCTTCCTCGTATAATTCCTCTTCGGGCGCTTCGGGATCAATCATGCGCGGCTTCTTTTTCTCTTCAAACACCGTGATAGAGGCCGTGCCTCCGCCGAACATAAGGGCGAAAAAATTCGCGAACTGTTTGTTTATTTTCCCTATACCCTCGTCAAACTGCACATCCAGTTTTTCTTTCAATTCTTTGATAAGCGCTGCGAGCGACTGCGCGCTATTTTTCAAGTCCTCAATCTCACGCGACAAAAATTGCTCGCGTTCCTCCATATCTTTGTATTCCTGGAGCATTTCGCTTCCGCCTCCCCCGCCGGCATCTTCCAGGCGTATCTTTAATTTCTCTATCTCTTTGCGGCGGACTTCCTGCGCGTTCCGCGGTTCGTTTTTAAATTCCGCTTCATCAAGCGAAAAGTGCTTATATCCAAGCACTGCTTCACCAATGAGGATTCCTCCTTCTTTCAGTTCTTCCAGAAACGCTTGTTCGTCGCGACTTATTACCTCCTGGCGCGAAAAAACGGCGTTTAAATCGGCCGTATATTCGCTTCGTTTGGCGGTGAGTTCGTAAAATGAGCGTTCGCGGTCGCGGGCAACGTCCTTATTTTTGTCGGCTTCTTCTTTAATGCGATTGATGGAGAGATTGTACCCGTTCTCTTTGGCGGATGCTTCGGAGAGCGCTTTTTCAAGAACTTTCTTCTCGTCCGCGTATTGCATGATTTCTTTGGAAACGGCAGAAAGTTTAACAAGCAACTCATCTTCACTGTCCCTGTGCAAAGAAAGAAAGTCCGCGAGCATTTTCCGCACGCGGAAAATAATGCCTTTCAATTCTTCAGGGGTTCTTCCTCCTTCCGATTCCGAAAGGGTTTCTTCCGCTCCTTTGGCAAACGACTCAACATCCTTTAAGGGAACTGTTTTGTGGCTTGCCTCGCCCCGTTTCTTTTCCAAATCGCGTTTCTCGCGCTCTGCGAAATCAATTTTCGCCTCAATGCGTCCAAGCTTTCTCGTAAGCTCTTCCTTTAGGGAACGTATATTCTTAAGTTCGCCGTCCAGCCGCTGTACCTCCTTTACTAATTCAGTTACTTCGCCCCGATGCGTGAGCGCCTCCTTGATTTCAGAGAGCGTCTGCTCGATTTTTTTGAGTTTTTCTTCCGCGGCTCGTTTCTCGCCGGACGACCGAGTTTTCTCGTGACTTATATAATTATCTTCTTTCTTCAAATACTCCGCGTAGAGTTCGGTCAGCCGCTTGCGCATCCCCTCGGCTTTTTCTATTCTTTCCGCCTGCTTTTTCAAAAACTTTATGTGGGGCAAAAGTTCGCGCCGGAGTGATTCGGCTTTGTCCAGATTTTCATTCGTTTTCTCAAGTTTCCGTTCACTCTCGCGTATTTTCCAATGATAAATATTGAGTCCCAGGGCTTCTTCTATCATCACCCGCCGGTCTTTGGCGCTTGAGTTTAAAATGCGGTCTGATTCGCCCTGTGAAATGATGTGGTGGCCGGAGGCGCCGATATTGACGCTCGCTAGAAGTTCTATAATGTCGCGCAGGCGCACTTGCGAGCCGTTTATTAAATAACGGTTGACGCCGTCGCGATAAACCTCGCGGCCGATTGTTATTTCATCAAAACTCAAATCCAGATCCGGTGCCATGTCGCTCTCCAGCCGAAAAATCTTTTTTGAATTATCAAAAGTTATGGATACGCCGGCGCGGTTCATTTTCGGCGCGGCCTTGGACCCGTTCCATATCAAATCCTCGCCCTTTTTGCTGCGCATTGATGACGGCGATTGCTCACCTAAGACAAATTTGACAGCCTCAGCCACGTTTGATTTGCCGCTTCCGTTCGGTCCCACGATGGCGGTAATGGGGGCGCCAAAATCAAGCGAGGTTTTTTTGGGAAACGACTTAAAGCCGGAGAGTTCCAGATGTTTGAGCATAAAGTTCAAGAATATAGAATATAGTATTTAGAATTTAGAATTTAGAAAGATTGTTTTCCATTTTTAATTTGCCATATTCTTCGTTCTATATTATACATTCTAGCCCTTACCATCCTTTTTCTTTAAGCGCATTTTGCGCCGCTTCCTGTTCGGCATCCTGCTTGGACTTGCCGCGTCCCTCGGCCACTAATTCTTTGCCTAAGAATACGCCGGTAGTGAATTGCTTGTCGTGGTCAGGGCCGGTTTCGTTCAATATTTTATACGAAGGCGTTACGCCTTCATGTTCCTGAGCTTTTTCCTGAAACGCGCTCTTGGCGTCTTTCCAAAGGCCTTTTTCCACAATCTTATCTATTTTCCCGAAAAGAGCGCCGGCAATAAAATTTTTCGCTTTCACGTACCCCTGGTCTAAGTAGAGGGCGCCGATAAACGATTCAAAAGTGTTAGCTAAAATATCCTGCCGCGCGCGGCCGGTGTCTTTGGTCTCCCCTTTTGAAAGAAGGAGGTAGCCGTTCATACCGAGTTCCTCGGCCGCTTGCGCCAAAGTTACGGCGTTCACCAAAGCCGCGCGGTACGACGTCAAATCACCCTCCGTCGCGCCGGAATATTTTTCATACAGATATTCCGTTATCACAAGTTCCAGAACCGCGTCGCCCAAAAATTCCAGCCGTTCGTTGTGGCTGAAACCCAACTTGGGATGCTCGTTCACGTAAGAGCGGTGCACGAATGCCTGCTTCAGAAGTGTCTTATCTTTAAATGTCAGCTTAACTTTCCGTTCAAACTTTGAGAAATCAATCATAGCTTCGCTAACCTACAACTAACGACTTACAACAAACAAAAGGAATTCTTTGTCGGTTGTAGGTTGTTGGTTGTCAGTTTTTTATGTTAGTTGTTAATTACTTCTTCACCAAAATTTGTATGGCTTTGGTGATTATCGGGAGAATATCATCATAGATATTTAAGTCAACTATCTCCTCGGCCGGAAACCATCGGCAATCATCAAGCCCGCCTTTGCCCTCTTCAAGCTTAAGCCGTCCCAGTTTCGCTTCGGCCAAAAAATACGATACGTGTTTCCGTATCTTTCCGGTTTTGTCATTATTGTTGGCTGTGTATTCGTTTTCCCCTATCTTACCTTTTATTTTAACGTCAATGCCTATTTCCTCTTTTATTTTTCTCTCGGTGGCTTCTCTCTCGTCCTCATTTTCTTCAATATGACCTTTTGAAAGAGTCCAGTGTCCGAATATGTCGTGAACCAGCGCCAGATATAATTCTCCGTCTTTCCTCGCGTACACTATCGCCCCACCCAGACGTTCAACCGGCAGTTTTGAAATATCAATATTCCTGTCTTTTTTCTTGGAGGTCTCGTCTTTGCCCGGTTCGCCGAGCTCTTTGTACACGGCGCCCAAGACGCCGTTCACGAATTTTCCGCTGTTCTCCCCGCCGAATGTTTTGGCAAGTTCTATGGCTTCGTTGATGGCGACTTTCGGGGGAACTTCACTGCGGTTGCCGAAAAGCAGCTCAAAGAGGCCTATGCGGAGAATATTGCGGTCTGTGATTGAGATGCGGTCAATAGGCCATTCCGGCGCCGCTTTTTCGATAATGTCATCCAGGGTCTTTCTCTTGGCAATAATATTTTGAAGAAGCGATTCCATAAATGAAAAATCGCCCACGCCGGGGGCGAACTCATTGGCATTCCGCTCTAAAATATCGCGGGCATTAGCGCCCTTCGCGCCATTAAAATCCCATTCAAAAAGGGACTGCATTACGACTGACCGTGAAAGGTGCCTGTTTGCCATGGCTGATTTTTAACGAGCGGAGCGACTATTAAAATCGCCACCCAGCTCTTTCTTCATCAGTTTTTCCGGATACATTTTAAATTTTGAAAGAAACATCATTTTGTAACTATCTAGAAATCTACGTGGAAAGGGCTGGGTAATGTTTTGTGTTCGTAATTTTGAATTCAATTTGTTGAATTCAAAATTACAAACAAAGCCATTATCTCTTCTCTGTGCTCGCCTTTTTGGCTTTTTTCTCTTTCTTGGCGATTTTCTTGCCCGTATTCAATACCGCCTTGCCCTTGTATGTTCCGCAATTTGAGCAAACACGGTGAAGCATTTTCGGCGTGCCGCATTTATCGCAGAGAGAGAAATTAGAACCTTTAAGCCCGTGGTGTGACCGGCGATTTGCCGTATGGGAGCGGGTATGCCGCATTCGTACTGTCATAATGCTTTGCAGTATAGAACATTTCTTGGGAAAAGCAAGATTTTTGATTTTAAAGAAAACTCCGGCGGTGGATTTCGGAGGGTCCCAGTTTTTTTAGGGCGCGATAATGCGCTCTGGTGCCATAACCTTTGTGGATTTCAAAACCGTATTTCGGAAATTTTTTGGCCAATCGCTTCATCCGCCTATCGCGGCGCACTTTGGCAATAATGGAAGCCGCGGCGATAATTGGAACGTTGTCATCGCCGCGGATTATGGTCTTTTGATTTTTGTATTTGGGGGGAGCATACAGAGTTCCGTCTAAAAGGATTTGGCATGAATTAGGGTGCACATTAATCCTTCTAATAGCCCGCGCAAGCGCTCGCCTAACCGCCACCACTATTCCCTTCTCATCTATTATTTTGGCGCCTGAAAACGAAACGGCGTAGTCAATCACTCCTTCATTTTTCAATTTTTTCAATCTCGCAAACCACTCTTCCCTTTGTTTTTCAGAAAACTTTTTTGAATCGCGGATGCCTTTAAAAATTTTTAGCTTTAAGTTTCCTTGCCCCGTAGCGAGCTTTGCTCTGCTACTGGGGTTAGTTTTTAGTTTGACGGCTAATGCCGCGACCGTAATTGGTCCGGCCAGCGGTCCTCTTCCGGCTTCGTCCACACCAATGAGAT
>CAYISF010000018.1:0-11999 GCA_964366065.1 uncultured Candidatus Saccharibacteria bacterium
GCACTCAGTGTGGGGAAAATAATTGCATCAGATTGCTCATTTCTTAAAAAATTTTTGATGTGAATAAATTTATTCATACTGAGTGCTGGGTTAAGTAACATATAGTCGCTTTGCTCCTTATGTTTCTAAAATTAATTTCTCCATCAAGTATTCAAAACCAAAATCAAAAAATCCCAAGAAGTAAGCGACTGCGAACGACACCGCTATTACAATAGCGGTAAAAGCCAGCGTCTGCGACTTGGTCGGCCAGGATACGTGTTTCAGTTCCCCTCTTGTTTCCCGCAAATAATCAATGATTTTCATATGATTGATTTTTAAGGAGCGGAGTGACTATAAAAATCATCACCCGCCTAAGTTTTTGTTTACAAAAATTTTGGCAGGTAAGAAAATTGTATTCCCTCACTCCGCTCGATCATTAATTTCCTTAAAAAAACCGCCCCTTCGGGCTTTTTAACACTTTACTCTGTTCAAAAAGAAAGTCAACTCTGTGTAGGAAATCTCTCTGTCTTCTTAAAAACCCCTTATTTTAGGGGGTTTTAACTGCACCTTTGGACTTCTGTTGGTTATTTAGTGTGGGTTGTAGATTATTTCACCTTATCTCGTAAGTGACCGTAACATTTGACGTAATTTTGTTCTCCCCCTTCGGGATATCAGGAGCAGGCTCACCGGACGATTCTGCCGTGTCGCTCATACCCATCGCCTTAGAATAGTAAATCGGATAATTGCCCGATTCCGAAAATCCTACTACGCGGACAAGCCGCACCCCCAAATCGCCAGCTAGTTTCTTCGCTTTTGTTTTAGCGTCGTCAATTGCTTTCTTTCGCGCTTCATCCTTAAGAGTATTGTCGTCGTCAATGGAAAAGTTCGGACCGGAAATATCGGTCACCTTGAGTTTTCCTAAGCCATCCAAAATTGCTCCAACCTTATCGGTATCGCGGATTTTTACCGTAACCGTATGTGTCACCTCATAGCCGACTAAAACCTGTTTGCCGGGCCGGGGCGGATATATCATTGGTTCCGCTCCGCCGTTCTCGTAGCTGTATTTAGGATAGGCGTTATAGCCAGTCGTCTTGATATCTTTTTCCGCCACTCCGAACTTTTTCACGAAATCCAGAGCCGCGTTCATAACCACTGTTACTTCTTTCTGGGCTTCGACGATTGTTTTCTTTTCCGCGTGCGCGGAAAAAGAAATCTCGGCAATGTCCGGCACGGCAAATACTTCACCCTCTCCGGAAACCGAGATGGTATTCGTTGCCGGCACGCCGGCGCCGATATATCCGTATTGTTTAACGACACTCATCGCTTGGGCGAACAAAAAAATTATGCCGACAATCAGAAGAATTCCGGTCAACCCCAAAAACTTCCGTTTTTTCCGGTCTATTTCCCCCGCGGAGCGCTCTTTGAAATTAAACAGTTCGTTCATAAACATAAAATATAAGTTGCCTTATGACAGGATAAGTTTAACATACTTACCGTTGCGTGCCAGCAGAAAATGCTTCAAACTTTGGTGTCATTATGGATACTGTGGCCAAAACGAGCATAAATTAAGAAACCCTGGAGAAAGCGAAACACGGCAATCTGGAGGCCTTTGAAAAAATCGTCTTCGCGTTTGAAAGGCCCATCCTCTCCCATCTCAACCGGCTTACCAAAAATACGGATGACGCGGAGGACCTGTTGCAGGAAACTTTCATTAAACTATTCAGGTACCGGAAAAATATAGATTCCGCGCGAGATATTTCTCCGTGGCTTTTTACCATCGCCACCCGAACGGCATTGGATTTTTTTAGAAAGAAAAAGCGTGAATCGTGGCTATCGCTTGATAGCGGTGAAGAGCCCCTCATTGAAACAATTGCCGATGAACATTCGTATTCAAATATAGAGGCCGGCATTGTTGAACAAGACGTTCTAGCCGCCCTGGACCGCTTGAAACCGCTTTTCCGTCTTGTTCTCACGCTGTATTACAAAGACGGTTTCCAATACGAAGAGATCGCCGAGATTTTAGGTGTGCCGCTGAAATACCGTAAAAACAAATATCCGCCGGGCCAAAGAGGCACTTGGGAAAGAACTCAGACACTATAATGAATGACATTTTTAAATCAATTGAAAAAATGAGCGATGAGCCGGTTGCCGCTAATATCCATAACCGTATTATGCTCTCTCTTTTTTACCGAAAATATCGCGTGGTTTTTTCCGCGATTTCCGCCATGGTAACGGTAAATTTCCTGTTTTCGTCGTGGCAAGCGGTGAAGATACTGATTGACGCGGATGTTGTTTCCATATTCAGGTCGTTAGCCGACAGCTTTGAAATAAGCGGCTCATATCTGTCTGACGCAGTAAAGACAACCCTCGAAGCGTTACCGGCATATTCTCTTGTTTCCTCGCTTACTAGTTCGATATTGCTGGTTTATCTCTTCTTTATTTACATCAGCTTCAAAAAATTGGAAGCAAAGGTCGAGGATATTTAACAGAGTAAAATAACAAAAAAACAAAAATATGAACGCAACAATAAGAAACATTTTGGTCGGCACTCTTATGGCAGCGGCTTTGCCGGTATTCGCCCAAACAACCGGAACGGCTAATACAGCAACTCCGGCGCCAAAATTTGACGTTGTCTGCATGCAAAATGCCATTGACAAACGCGACACAGCGATTATATCGGCGGTTGACACATCTGCTACAGCCATTAAGAACGCCTTGGGAACACGCAGGGATGCGCTGAAGGCAGCATGGGGGCTAACGGATAGAAAAGCCCGTCGTGATGGTATCCGCGTAGCGTGGAAAGCGTGGTTTGAAGCATCAAGATCTGCCCGCAAAGACCTGCAGAGCGCGAGAACAGCAGCATGGAACACTTTCTATACGGACCGCAAGGCCTGTGGAAAGGGAGTCGCCACGGAAGATACGACGACACATGCAGTTGACGCAAGCATTTAACTCACATTTGTAAAACAAAAACTCCCCAAACTTTTAGCGGGGAGTTTTTGTTTTACACCATTGACGGCTCGATTTGCGGCGGCTTGGTGAAATATTTTCTCCAGGCGAAACTCATCAGAATAAAATTTGTCGTTGAAGTAAAAATGGACACCACGCAGTAAAAACAATACGCGCCAATGATAAACGCCTGGATGTAAAAGAAATACATGGAAAGAAGGAATCCTAAGGTTGTCAGCGCCATAAGGGTTTTTGCTATGAATGCCTGTTTCTTTTGGATATACGCTACCGCGGAAAGAACCACGGTCAAATAAAAAATACTGCCGTAAAGCGAAAGGGGAAGACCGAAAATAAGTGAATAGGGGCTCGCATTAACCTTATCGCACCCGCTGAAGAAATAGCAGGTAAGCGCCGAACCGGTAAGCCGTTTCGCGGTCAGATAAGCCGCGTCAAGAAAGCCAGTGAAGGCAATAATTAGAATTGCCCCAACAAGCAAATTAGGGATTATTCCGTACCGCTTCTCTGATGAGGTTTTTAAAATCATCATATGAATTAAATCCTGTTAATTTATTGCCGTTTAGGAAAAAAGTGGGGGTGGAATTAACTCCAGCGTACGTGCCGCCGCGAGCGTCAGCGGACACTTTATCTTTAGTCTCGCCTAAATCTATATCTTTATTAAGTTGGTCTATGTTTAGTTCAAGCGCCGCCGCATAACCGATAATTTTCCCGCGGGCATCTTTGTCTTCTGACCATTCCGTCTGATATTCAAAAATAGCGCGGTACATCTCCCAGAATTTGCCTTGCCGGCCGGCCGCTTCGGCGGCATAAGCGGTAATTTCCGCGTTTTTATGTTGAGGAAGCGGAAAATGTCGGTAGACGAAAAGAATTTTCCCGCCCAGTTCTTTGTCCAATTCTTCAATATGCGGATAGAAATTGGCGCAAGCCGGACACTGGAAATCGCTGTATTCCACAAGCACGACTTTCGCGTCTTTCGGTCCGCGCGACTGGTCGCTTGCCGAAATAGCCGGAATGGTGCCGCCATTACCCGAGCTCGGCGCCTTAGCGATTTTATAAACGGCGAAAACCGAGCCGAAAATAATAAGGAGGGTAATAGTCCAAATTATTGAACTTTTCATCCCGTTTAGAGGCAGGTCGCAGTCAGCCCGCGCCTTGCGTATTTACTTTTGTGAATAATAATACAGCTGTGACTCATATAATATTAAGCTATTTCTTAAACCGTGACCGCGGCCTCTAACGGGATCATATAGCCCACATCTTAACAGGGGGCGGATATTCTGGCAAACAAAAAACCGCCCAAGGGCGGTTTTTTGTTTGTTGGTTCACCCTATTTACCTTCGTGTATAGCACATTTTGTCTGGCCGTCTTTGGCCGAAGCACCGCAGACACTGCAGGTTCCGCCGCCGCAATTAGCACATGAGCCGCACTTATGGTGACAACCGACAAAGAATGAAAGGCCTCCGATAATAGCGAGATTTTTTAATACCTGAACTATCTGCATCCCATCTCCAGCCATTACTCCTTTCAGATGGAAGAAATATGTAGCGACAATAGTGAAAAGAATGAGCGCCCAAGCCGCATACCTCTTCCAAAAACCGGCAACCAAAAGCGCGCCGGCAATAACCTCAATCAATCCCGAAAGCCAGGCGAGTCCCGTAGCATACGGGAGACCCACACTTGCTATATATCCGGCCGTACCGGCGATGTTTGTCAGCTTGCCGTATCCGGCATAGATAAAAACGGCGGCAAGTAAAGCCCGTATAAGTATTTTGCACCAGCCATGAGAACCGCATTTTCCTCCAATCATGATTTTAAATTATTAATTAATTTCTAAAAGCACAATTTTCTAATATCTATTATACCAAGAGACAAAAACCAAAGATAAGCCGGCTGTGGAAACTGACATTTGAGAAATCTAACGCTGGGTGGCTACAGGGAATCGAACCCTGATCGAGAGCTCCACAAGCTCCAGTGTTAACCGTTACACCATAGCCACCATATAAACGCACAACCTACAACTTACAACAAAACTTAAAATTTGTCTTGCTTGTTCTTAATCATATGTCGGTGGTTCTTCTTTCACGCCGGCATCTTTATTTGAAAAACGTGCTAGCGCGTAAAGAAGCGATGAAAGACGGTTCAAATACGACAAAGTATGTTCTCCGATTTTTCTGTCCCCTTTCTTATGAACTTCCACCACCCGCCGCTCGGCGCGCCGCGCGAGCGTCCTCGCGAAATCAAATGTGGCGGCGAGTTCGGTTCCGCCGGAAACGAAAAATGTTTTTATCGGTGGAAGTTCTTTTTCAATCGCGTCTATTATTTCTTCGGATTGTTCAACTTTTTCTTTCGTAATCGTTTTTCCCGCGCCGGCAAGTTCGGCCTGCACAATGAAAAGATTCTGCTGTACTTGATTTACTATTTCTTCTACTTTCAACTTTCCGCTTTCGACTTTCGACTTGTGCGCACGCACCTTGCATATTCCCAAAAAAGAATTTATTTCATCCAGCGCCCCGAGCGCCTCGGCAACGGCCGAACTCTTGGAAATCCGCTGGTCGCAACCAAATGTCTTGGTCGTTCCCGTATCCCCTTTTCTCGTGTATAGCATTTACCCTGTTAAATAGGCCTGCGACCTAATTTTTGTATTTTGCTTACTTTATAATTTTAGCAATTTTGTGTTGATACCCACCCATATTACCTAACCCTGCTCCCGCAAAAATTATCTAACAGGGTGAACCCATTTTAGCATTAAGCGAAGTGGTTGACGAAGAGCCCGCCGTGGCATAGAGTTTGACCAGTCAAGTTATCTTGAGAAGGAGGTGAACCGTGAAGGGACACTTGAACGCGTGCAGGTCGCTTAAAACCAGCGTCCTTACAGATTGCCGGTGCGAGGATGAAGAAAAGAGGTACGTGACGCTTGCGAAATGGTCTTTTGGTCTTTTTATTTTCGAGCTTGTAAGCGGGTTTTTCGCCAACTCTCTTGCTCTCATGTCGGATGCTTTCCATGTGCTCTTTGATGGCATGGAGAATATCCTTTCGGTCATCGTGGCAAGGATGTCCCGCGAAAGCGAGAAGGATGAGGAGCGCTTAAGGGCAATCGGCGGATTTATAAGCGCTTCCATGCTCCTTATCGTAGCGGGCGTAATTATCAGCGAGGGTTGGGAGAGGTTTTTTGAGCCGCATGAGGTGGCCTGGTTCATGACCGGGCTCGCGACCATCGGGCTTTTGGTTAATCTCTGGCAGCGCTACTACCACCAGCAGGCTCCGGCCGAACACAGAAATGTAACCCATTTCTGGCAGGACCGGCACTTGGTCTCCGACATTGCGGCAAGTAGCGCGGTCATCGCAGGCGGGCTTATAATGCTCATTTTCGGCTGGTACTGGGTGGATGGGTTACTCTCGGTCGCCATCGGCGGATGGATCGCTTTCCTTACCATTCGCCGCCTCGTTGAGACAGTTTCCGGCCACCACGATTATCATCACTAGAGAGCCATTTGGCTCGGCCTCGCATCCGCGGGGCTTTTTGTTTCTAGAAAAAAGTTTTTATCTCGTAATCTTTATAGGTCTAATTCGTGCGAATTAGACCTATAAAGAAATTGTGGTTATTATTATTAAGATACATTGAGGCACCGGGACTAGAAAAGTTTTGCTTGCTCTATTTTTTCTTCGGGTTCTTTTTTAATTTTTATTTTTTCGTTTTTATCTTCTTCTGTCAGTTCCCCGCACTTTTCTATGATCGCCGGCAATTTCTTGAAACTTTCTTCAAACATTTTCATCATCTCATTCCCACGGAGAGCTGCCGCCGGATGAAGTACCGGTACAACGAACCATTTTTCATATTTGAAAAGCTTTCCCTGGTCGCGGGTAATTTTTGCTGTAGGCAGAAAATAATTCATGGAGAAACGGCCGAGAGCGACGATGATTTTGGGATTGATAATTTCAATCTGCCGCGCCAGATATGGTTTATAGCTTTCAATCTCATCGGGGCTGGGGTCGCGATTTTCCGGCGGGCGGCGCTTGACAATGTTGGTGATATACACGTCTTCTTCCTTCCAACCGAGTAAGCGGATATTTTTGCGCAGAAGCTGGCCTGACCTGCCGACAAACGGACGCTTTTGCCTGTCCTCGTCTGCCCCCGGCGCCTCGCCTATAAAAAGAACCTGCGTATTCGGACTGCCTTCGCCGAACACAAGATTGGTTTTAAGCGGCAATTTTTTATCCGCCAGCATCTCTATTTCTAGCTTTTTGAGTTCCGCGGGTTTATTCATAAACAAAGTATATCAAAAAATTTTAATCATCTGTGGTATATTAATGAAACTATGCCTAGCGAAGAAAAAATTATATTGGTGGATAAAGATGATGTGCAAATCGGCGCAATGGGCAAATTGAAAACGCATGAGAAAGGACTATTGCACCGGGCCTTTTCTATTATTGTTAAAAATGACAAGGGCGAAATAATGCTTCAGAAAAGGGCGCTCAGCAAATACCATAGCGGGGGGCTCTGGACTAATACTTGCTGCGGCCATCCGCGAGACGGAGAAGAACTTATCTCTGCCGCTCATCGCCGATTGGGAGAAGAGATGGGATTTGATTGCCCTCTTAAAGAAATTCTTACATTTACCTATCAGGCAAATCTGGACGAGGGATTAAGAGAAAATGAATTCCTCCATGTTTTTTTAGGAGAATATAATGATGCGCCTGTTTTAAATCCACAGGAAGCAGATGATTGGAAATGGATAACAATGAGTGAATTGAAACAAGATGTAGCTAAAAATCCAGACAACTACACATATTGGTTTAAAATCGCCCTGAAAGAAATTGAGAAAAGGAACTTGAGTTTTTAAATTTTTCTTCTTCTGTATCTACTATGGTGAGATTGTACGGTGATGTACGCACTCATTTTACCAGAAATCCGGGCTGATTTGGGTAGTCATTCGGGGGTCGTTTACCCCTTCAACCACCCCTTCAATCCGGCATGCCTCGTTTGAAGGGGTACCTAGTCTCAATATCGGCTTCAATACTCGCTTTTTGCCACCTCCTCCTCGCAAATGAGAAGTCCTACTTCACTCCGCTCCTCCTAGCGTCCGTCGCTCCGTGAAAATGCCGCGGGTTCGCGTCTGTGGCTCGGCCTTCTCCTTCCGTCCTGCTGTTAATTTTTGCTCGTCGGTGGGGGGGTACGATGAGAGAAAATTGAAGGACGGAAGGAAGAAGGCCTCGTTTGCGGGGGTCGGAAATCGTATAATCTAGGGTATCGTTGCTATGACCAAATCTACCCTTAAAAAGTCTGTTCGTGGCGTGGTGGCCGACCCCCTCCAAATACAGCCCCGCGACATTGCCCTCCTCCGCGATGTGTGGGAGTTCGAGAGAGATGATCTCCTGAAGACTTCTCCATTTCTAAGAAGGGCTATCCTTACCGGCGAGGAGACATGACTGCCGCGCGGCATCCGTCAAAAACGGCATAGTATCGTATACTGAGCGATGCTACACTGAATATAGAAACTCATCATGGCTGATGTACTAAATCCTCTTCAACGATCTCATAATATGTCGATGATCCGCTCCGGTTATACCGAGCCGGAAGTACGGATGCGGGATATGCTTCTCGACAATGGCTTTTATTCCTTTGTGATGCATCCGAAAGACATCACCGGCAAGCCCGACTTTTATTTTCCCGAACAGAAAGCAGCTATTTTCTTTGACGGTTGTTTCTGGCACGGCTGCAGAGACTGCTACAAAGCGCCGGAAACGAATCGAAAATTCTGGTCCTCAAAAATTACTGCGAACATAAAAAGAGATCGGGCAGTTGACCGACGGCTTAAGTCAGAAGGAATTTCTGTCGTCAGGGTCAGAGAACACGAATTGCATAACAATCCATCGCGGGTACTCGTAAGACTCCGTTCTATTGCTGTGCAGAAAAGAAAACCGAAAGTCCTCGACTTATTCGCGGGAGCAGGAGGATTCTCGGAAGGGTTTGTCTCGGCGGGTTGCGATATGGTCGCACATATCGAAATGGACAGGGATGCGTGTGACACTATCCGAACTCGGATGATGTATCACTCCCTTAGAAAAGCGGGCAAACTCGGCGAGTACAAGAAATATCTTCTCGGTAAAATAGACCGAGAGACCCTCATACATCAGAACGGACTTCGGAAAGAATTTGATTCGGTGATACAGGCGAAAATCTCACGGGAGAATTATCGCGATCTTATCAAGGAAGTCCGCAAAAGGTTGGGGGGAGAAAAACTTGACGTTATTATCGGTGGGCCACCCTGTCAGGCCTATTCGCACATCGGAAGATCGTCCGACAAAGGACATATGAAAAGAGACCAGCGTAAATTCCTGTATGAACATTATGTGGAATTTCTTAGGGCATTGAGGCCGAACATTTTCGTTTTTGAAAACGTACCCGGTCTAGTGAGTGCGGGTAAGGGAGTCTACCTGCGTGATATGAGGCGACTCATGAAAAAAGCCGGGTACACGACCGACTACAATATTCTTAATGCCGCCGACTTCGGTGTACCGCAGGAGCGAAAACGCGTCATCCTCATCGGCTGGCGAAAAAGTTCTGGCATGCAAGAATACCCGCTTTTCCGAGCAATACAAAGGACGTACAAAGTGGGTGATTTTTTTGATGACCTACCGAAACTCAAAGCCGGTGAAGGGGAGACGCGCACGGCACATAAAAGTCGTTCGGCTTTGCTTCGCACACTCGGTATTACCAGTCGTGAGCTGCCGCTGCTACTTGATCATGTTGCTCGTCCGCAATCGAAGCGAGACCTCGAAATTTACCGGATAGCGGTGCGAAAGAAAAATGGCGGTGAGAATACACGCTATGACGAACTGCCCACAAGACTGAAAACATATAAAAACGAAACATCTTTCCTCGACCGCTTCAAGGTGGTTGATGCTTCCGGCCGAGCAAGTCATACCGTTATTGCCCACATCGCCAAAGACGGGCACTACTACATCCACCCAGACCTTAAACAAAACCGAGCGCTTACTGTTAGAGAGGCAGCAAGATTGCAGACATTCTCAGATAATTTCGTATTTGAAGGTACAAGAACATCCAAATTCAGGCAGATAGGCAACGCCGTGCCCCCGATGCTTTCAAAGATCGTTGCTGATGAACTTATCCGCCATTTGAGCTAGACTGCAGGCATGGCCAAATCAGGAGATATGAAGGATAAGACAGGCAACTTCCGCTTTACCTTTAACGGCAACATGATTGCCGAGCTTGGAGAGGAATCCATATCGAACCCGAATGTTGCCATAGCCGAACTTATAAAAAATGCCTACGATGCCGACGGCACCCAAGTGTCGCTGGACTTTCTCGAACTCAACAAACATAACACAACAATACGGATAAGTGACGACGGCGTTGGTATGTCGTTGACCGACATCAAGGACCGCTTCATGGATGTCGGTTCGCCCCATAAAAAGGACATTGTGAGGACGCCTGAGCAGGACAGAGTGCCAGTTGGCGCAAAAGGTATAGGACGATTTGCCTCTCACAGTCTCGCAAAGAAACTGATGCTCACCACCGCCGTAAAAGGCGAAAAGATTGGATATGAGCTCGAATTCGACTGGGGCCGTTTCACTCCCGACATCAAGGCGACCGACGTGGATATTCCGATGACCGGATTCGACAAGAAAAATTCGGTTCGGGGCACCACTCTAGAGATGCGTGATCTGAAAGAAAACTGGAATGACAACGGGAAACTGAAGCCGCTACTCAAGGACATACAACTTCTTCTCTCCCCGATCGACCCGCCAAAAAAGTTCAGGATCAAACACAATATTCCCATTGAGGGGCTCGAACTTCCGAAGATCAAAAAAGAATTTTTCGAAATGGCCGCCTACTCGTTCAAGACGAGACTCGTCAAAAGAAAGGAGCTCCGGTATGAGTTTTATAAACTCGGCAAACTCTTGAAGAAAGGAAAGAGTCCGCTCGATAAAAACCTGTCGTGTGGAGACGCAGAATTTGAACTTTTCTTCTATTACAAAATGCCGCACATCTGGCACCAAAACACTGGAAAGGAAATCGGTAAAGACGATCTGGATTACGTCAAATCCGTGCTAGCGGAATATGGTGGCATCAAACTGTATAGGGACCACTTTCGGGTGAAACCCTACGGTGATATTGGCGCGGATTGGATCGGGCTCGACACCTGGTCAAGAAACTCTTCGGACATCCCCGGCAATCCGCAAGTTCTCGGAATCGTATCTATTACTAAAGAAGGCAATCCAAAAATTGAGGACACAACGACACGCGAGGGGGTCATTAACAATACGGAGTATTATGATCTCGTCGAATTCGTGACAACAGCTGTAAACGAATTCGTCTTTCTCAAGAACGCGCAGGAACATGGACGGGTGAAGGGTCGCAGGCGGAAGAGTCGGTCAAAGACCATTAAAGTTCAGAAGCCAAAAACTGTTAACGGTGGATCAGCCGCGAGACAGCCGTTGCTTATCGACATTAAGGGTAGTTTTCCTAGCGCACATTACGATCCGATAGTGTATGAAGCTAACGAATGTAATGAGAGGAATTATCCGAACGCTGCATTTTGGATGTGCCGCAAAATTATCGAGAATCTCGTGACTCATATCCTAAAGAAAAAATATCCGTCGAACTCGGCACTATGGTACGACACTTCTAAAGGCGGAAAGGTTCTCAATCTTTCCATCCTCATTGAGAACCTATACACGAATAGAAATGACTTTACTGCACCCGGAGTGAAACAACAGATTGGAACGTTCAACGGCGACGTTGCGCCACTGCGGAAGAAAGTAAACGAGACCATCCACAACAACCATGACTACCTCACAGATAGAAGCGACCTAAAGAAATATAAGATCAATAAAATTATTCAGACACTCGTAGAAATACATGCGAACACTTAAGGCGGTTTGAAAATAAATAATTTCTCGGCCATGCGGCCTTGAGCTTGATTTGTTCAACTAAATTGTTTGAAAAATAAATAATTTTTCAATCATAATCTATCCCCCCACCGACGAGCAAAAATTAACAGCAGGACGGAAGGAGAAGGCCGAGCCAC
>CAYISF010000019.1:0-11792 GCA_964366065.1 uncultured Candidatus Saccharibacteria bacterium
CGGTCTTTTGATTGACCGCCACCACCGACGGTTCGTTTATGACAACGCCGTAACCTTTCAGATAAACCAGCGTGTTGGCCGTGCCAAGGTCAATGCCGATATCGTTTGAAAGAAGTTCATAGAAGCGGTTAATCATAAATGTTTGTTTAGAATTTAATTCTTCCCGGCAAGCAGACGGAGAGTTTCTTCTATCGTGCTTATCTTCGCCGCCGCGGCATCCCGGCGCTTTACTTCCACTCCGCCTTGTTTCAAGCTCTTTTCCGAAATAACAACGCGGAATGGAATGCCCAAAAGGTCGGCATCGGCAAATTTCTCTCCGGCGCTTTTATCCGGGCGGTCGTCGTAGAGTACCTCAACACCTGCGTCCATTAAGCAATCGTAAAAATTTTTTGCTTCTTCGCGCACCACTTTGGCCGCATCGGATATTTCTATCAGATGCACCGAGAACGGCGCGATTGCGTCCGGCCAAACGAGTCCTTTTTCGTCCGACAGCACTTCCACTACCGTACCCATCAGTCGTCCCAGCCCGATGCCGTAACAGCCCATGATAACATCCTTCTTCTCCCCCTTTTCGTCTTTATAGCAGAAATCAAACGGTTTTGAGTATTTGGTCTTGAGTTCAAAAATATTGCCTACTTCAACGGCTTTTTCTTTGCGCAAGTGCGAATTTCCGCACTGCGGACAAACTTTTTGCTCGCCGAATATCCCATCGTTTATGGCAAGGCGGCACTTGTCGCAAATATGGATAGTATCCTCGCCTTCGGCCGCTACCGTCTGGAATTCATGGGAATACTTGCTGAAACTACCCCCTGAAGCAAAAGTGAGGTAGGTCTCTCCGCCTATGCCCACGCGGTTAAAAATGGTCTTATACGAGGCCTTCATAATCTCGTAGTAGCGCGCCAAGTCCGCCTCATCGCGGTGGAAGGAATACAGGTCTTTCATCAAAAATTCGCGTCCTCGGAGAATGCCGGACTTGGCGCGGAGCTCCATTCTGAATTTGGTCTGTATTTGATAGACGGCAAGCGGCAGATGCTTATAGGAAGAAATAAATTGCTTGGCCAGCGGCACGACAATTTCTTCGTGCGTGGGACCGAGAGCGTTTTCGCGGCCGGATGAATCTTTTATCTTATATAAATCATCCATAGTGCTCCAGCGGCCGGTCGTCTCCCAATTTTCTTTCGGCTGAAGAGCGGGCATCAATAATTCTTCTCCGCCGGCTTTGTTCATTTCTTCGCGGATTATATTTTCAATTTTTTTAAGCACGCGGAAGCCAAGCGGAAGGTAGGTATAAACGCCGGCCTGGAGCTTGTCCACAAAACCGGCCTTAATGAGAAATTGGGCATTTTTAGAAACCTCATCGGCGGGAATTTCTTTCCTTGTCTTAGTAAAGAGTTTTGACTGCAACATGTGGCTATTCTACACAAGATTTGGCAAAAAACCAAAAATACTTGACAAAATAAATTTTATATGCCATTTTATCAAAGGAATCTTTTTAATCAAGGAGGCAGAGAATGAAAACGAAATTAAGCGAACGGCCGCTCTTTTGGCTCTTGATGGCGCTGCTCTCTTTCGCGGGGTCAATAACCATAACCCAACTACATGGGTTAATCGGAATTTTACCGTTTGATTATGTCACGTTGTTCGTGTTGACGATAGCTCTTTCCGTTCTCACCGGCTTTTCTCTGTATACTGCCATCTGGAAAAAAATAATGCAGTTGGGCGGCGGAGAGGAAGCGGTACGGGAAACCATAAGAAAAAACGATGAAGAAGACGCGGCCTGGCGGAAGGAAGGGGAGAAAGAAAACACCCGGCGCATTGTGGCTTATCTCCGGGATACCGCGACAAACGACGAGAAAGAGGGGCGGTTCAAAAATGTTACCCCTTTCCGCCGTTGCCGTTAGAGAAACCAAGAGAGCGGAGAAGGCGGCTTCGGTCGCCCTTTTCTTTTGCTTTTCTATTCTAATGTTCTTGAGAACATTAGAATAGATTATTCAGGAAAAAAATCAGCCGGTAACTAATCGCGCGATATCGTGATAGGTCACCACCACCATGAGAATAAGGAGAAGGGCAAAGCCGACGGTGTTTACGGCATTCGCGACAGGCGGCTTTATGGGTGACCCCTTGAGCCACTCAATCAAAATAAAAAAGAGCCGTCCGCCGTCAAGCGCCGGTACGGGAATCAGATTAATTACCGCCAGATTTATGGAAATGAGCGCGGTGAAGCCGAGCAAATACACAAAACCGAGCGCGCTGGCGTCCCCCACCATTTTAACGATGCCCACCGGCCCGCTTAATGCCGCCAAACTGCCCTGTCCAATAAGGGCGCTTTTTACCAAATTGAAAAGCCCTCGAATCGTCTCGTCCAAAAGAAAATATGTATTCTTGGCGCCCTCCCACAGCGCTTTGTGCACGGGCAGCTTCACGATGCCGATTATGTCGGTAGTAATGCCTATGGCCGGCTTACCCGGGACAATGCCTTCTCTGGGCGCAACGCTGACTTCGTTTTTAGCGCCGCCGCGTTCGTAGAAAACAGAAATTGTTCCCTGCCCGTGGCTTACGATAAATGCCTGTACTTCCTCCGATGCCGTCGGGATAAGAATATCATTCCCTGAAACAAGCGAGGTGATTTTGTCGCCCGCTTTCAATCCTGCGAGTTCAGCCGGAGTCCTTGGAGCAACGCTTGTAATAGAGAAGGCGGTATTTTTAGCATAATTTTCATACCCTGAACCGCTTATGGCTGGCGGGAAACCAAGCATAAAACCGAGGGATAACAAAACCCAGGCCAAAAGGACATTGAAAATTACACCGGCCGAAACCACCATCGCCTGTATTTTTTTGGGCTGCGTGGCAAAACTTCGCGCCATCTCCGGCCCGTGGAGCGATTCTTCATCCGGGTTCTCTCCGAAAATTTTCACGTATCCGCCTATAGGTAATGCGTTTACGGAATACTCCGTTTCGCCGCGCTTGACGCTCCAAATACGCGGCGGAAAACCAATGGCGAATTCATCCACCCGAATTTTCATCCACTTGGCCACGATAAAATGCCCGAACTCGTGGGAAACAATTAAGACAACTAAAATAAAAAGGAAGAGGAGGATGGACATTGGCTTAGTATCAACTCATCAATTCTTTTTTCTTCCTATCGGTTAATTCCTCAAGTTTTTTATTCGCTCCGTCAACCAGCTTTTGAAGCTCGTCCTTGTAGCGGAACTTTTCATCTTCAGTAATAGCGCCCCCAACTTCTTTTTTCTGAATATCATCCCATGTTTTTTCGCGATCCGTGCGCACGCGGATGCGGGCGTCTTCAAGTTTGGCGTGGACAATCTTAGTCAATTGCTCGCGCCTTTCCGTGGTAAGAGGAGGAAAAGTGGCGCGGATACCGTTATCGTCTACGGCCGTGCCCAATCCCAAGTTGGCGGCGGCAATGGCATGTTCAATTTCTTTGATGTGCGTTTTATCCCACGGTGAAATGCGGAGCGTCCGCGGGTCTTCCACGGAAACGGACGCTACGTGAGTAAGCGCCGTTTTTGTCCCGTATAAATCAATGAATATTCCGTCCAAAATCGCCGGTGTCGCCCTCCCCGTATGGAGTTGGGCGAACTCTTTTCCGAGCCAGTCCTCGGTCTTTTTGGATTCGTCTTTGAATGGCTGGAAATTATAAGGCATAAGATTAAAGAATTTAGAATATATCATATCGCATTCCGACTAAATTCTATATTCTATATTCTACATTCTGGGCGTAACTAGCGCTATGTGTTCAAGAAGCATTTTTACGGACGATGAACGGTCGCCGGCGTAGCCGCGATATTTGATAAGTTCATCAAAAAATCCGCGTTCAGCCGCAGAGATTTTTTGTGGAGGGAAAAGTTCGTATACCGATTCTTCCAGGGCGTTAAAAAAAGAAATGACTGGCTGCTTTTCCTTATCCTCAATCATCTGTTTTATAAAAGGAAGCTGTAATCGTTTCTCAACTGGGGTCTCAAGAAATTTCTTCGCATCATTATTTAGAGATTGGAAGTTAGAAGTTAGAAATTGGATAACACGAACCCTTGATAAAAGCGTCGGGATAATCTGCCTCACGTTCGGTATGATAAGAAAAATGTAAGTTCCTTCTGTCGGCTCCTCAAAAACCTTTAGCATTGCGTTCTGCGCCTCGCGCGTGATAGAACCTGCAATTATTACGAAAAATTTATTCGTTCCGCCAAAAGCCCGTCGCGATTGCTCCTCTTTCAATTCCCTGGCTTCGTCTATACCCAGCGATTCAAAATAACTTTCGCGATAATCGGGATTGCCCGCGAGCTTTATTTCAAAAATTCTCTCAAGCGTTTCTTTGAGAATTGGCAGAGTATTTTCTTTCTCACCAGTAATGAGATAGGCGTGCTGATTTTTATTTATTTCAATTTTTGAATTCACAGAATCATCTTACGACAGAAACAGGCAACTTGACAAATTACCAAAAAGTTATAGTTTTGAGGGAACGCCTTCAGTTCTGAAGGTATTTGTAAAGGAGGGCTTATGTCCAAATCCAGATCAAGCAATGTTCTTTTTGCGCCAATCCACCCATCAAGAGTCAAACAGCTTCGCAAAGAATCGGGGATGAACCAACACGATTTCTGGAGCAAGGTCGGCGTCACCCAGAGCGGCGGCAGCCGCTATGAAAGCGGGCGCGCTATGCCAAACCCGGTGCTGGCGATGATGCGTATCACCCACATCTGGCACTTGCCTCCTACGGTTCTGTATTATGTCAGCCAAAAAACCAAGGGAGCGGCAGAGGCGGGAATGGCGGCCGGAAAAGCCACTCTTAAGCTCATCCGCGGAAATGTTTCATCTAGTCGCCTGAAGTTCCTTAACTCACTCCCGAAGTTCAAACCGTTCAAAAGGACGGCTTACATAACTGGGGAAGTGGGGTCGTTAAGGGTGAATGTCAAAACCAAATAACTTACGGCCTTCCGCCGGTTGGCTCTCCCCCGACTCGTTCGGGGGTTTTCTTTATCTCTTGGCGATAATACTTTTCTTATACATCTCCAGGTGTTCCAGCGCGATACCCGTACCCTTAGCCACGCAGTAAAGCGCCTCGTCGGCAAGCACCGCTTTGACACCCGTGCGGCGGTAAACTAACTCGGGGAAATTGCGCAACTGCGAGGTCCCTCCAGTCATAATGATGCCGTTCTCAATGATGTCGGCTGAGAGTTCCGGCGGAGTATCCTGTAAAACATCTTTCATTGATTTAATCATCTGGCGAAGTTCTTTATCAATAGCTTTCACGATCTCATTGGTGGAAATCTGCGCCGAGCGGGGAAGGCCGGCGATAAAATCGCGCCCGCGGATAGTCATGGAAAGCTCGTCCTCAACGGGAATGGCTGAACCTATGGCAATCTTTACATCCTCGGCGGTTTTGTCCCCAATGGCAAGGTTGAATGTTTTTTTAATGTAGTCGGCGATGGCTTGGTCAACGCGATTACCCGCGCATTTCACTGAATTTGACGCGACTATTCCGCCCAAAGAAATAACCGCCACGTCCGTGGTTCCGCCGCCGATATCAACAATCATGTGCCCCTGAGCTTCGTGAATGGGTATGCCCGCGCCGATAGCGGCTAAAATCGGCTCTTTAACCACATAGGCATTTTTAGCGCCGGCTTTAATGGCCGCCTCCACCACGGCGCGGCGTTCGGTGGAAGTCACCCCCGCCGGCACGGAAACCATCACTTCTGGTTTGAAAATATTCCATCGGCCTAGTGCCTTGCCGATAAAGTAGCGGAGCATTGCTTCAGTTACGCGATAATCGGCTATGACCCCGTCCTTCATCGGACGATAAGCAATAATGGAATCGGGGGTCTTTCCGATCATTTCTTTGGCCTCAACACCCACCGCGAGTATTTTATTGTCTGCCTCGGACACGGCCACAACCGATGGCTCGTTTAGGACAATTCCCCGCCCCGGAACATACACCAGCGTATTTGCCGTTCCTAAATCAATGCCGAGTTTTTTTGAAAAAAAAGCCATCCCGATAGTAGAAAATGTCACCGCTCTTATAAGAGCAGTTTTGTAATTATTTTCAAGTTAAATTGGTAATTTTCTGGCATAATTTTTTTCTAACTACATTCATTTTCCCTGTGCCATTTTCACTACGGGACAGGTTATAAAAAATTTAATCCAGGATGGACACGCGTTCTATTGAGACACCGATAGCCCGCAAACGTTCTTCAATGCGTTCATATCCCCTGTCAATATTGTAAACATTATGGATGACCGAATCCCCTTTGGCAATTACGGCCGCAATGACAAACGCCAGTCCCGCGCGGAGATCCGGACTCTCCAGGTCTTTGCCTGAAAGCGCGGTCGGGCCTTTTACGATAACGCGGTGCGGATCCATCATTACAATATCCGCGCCCATGCGCCGGAGCGACTCTGTATAATTGAGCCGCCCCTCAAAGATGGTCTCAAATACCATACTCTCCCCGGCTGCCTGAGAGAGGTATACCACCAAGGGCGCCTGAAGATCCGTAGGAAAGCCCGGGTATTCGTGCGTTTTCACATTTATGGCGTGCGGCTTTTTGTTTTTCATGCCGGGAATATCGCGCACCCGGAGATAATTTTTGCCGACGGAAACAGCTGAACCGGAAAACCTCAGCAAATCAATTAAAGATTCCAGGTGCGCCGGATTGCAATTCGTAATTTCCATGTCCTTTCCGGCAAGCGCCGCAAGAATGAGAAAACTGCCCGCGTCAATCCTATCCGGCGGAATTTCAAATTTTCCCCCGCGGGAAGAAAGAAGGCCTCCGCCTTTCACGCAAATAGTAGTCGTGCCGGCGCCTTCTATGCGGGCTCCGCATGCGTTCAAGAACTGGGCCAAGGCGGTAATTTCCGGTTCAAGGGCGGCATTTTTGATAATTGTTTCTCCGTCCGCAAGAACGCCGGCCATCATAAATGTCTCCGTGCCGGTGACGCTCTGTATCCTAAAAAAAAGTTCCGTTCCCCGGAGTTTTTTTCCGGTAACGCGAAGCATGTAACGGGTTCTCTCACCTTCGTTTTCCACGGATAATTTTGCCCCCATTTTTTGGAACCCCTCCAAAAAAAGGTCTATGGGCCGCTCTCCGATGACACAACCGCCGGGATGAGGGAAACTGACCTTGCCAAAACGCCCCATAAGCGGACCGGCGAAAACGATTGAAGCGCGCAAGCGTTTGGAGATTTCACTCGCAAGGTCGGTGGAATGAATATCGTTTGTCGCAATGCGGCACGAGTGCCCGCGGAGCGCCACTTTTGCGCCGAGTTCAGTGAGTAAATCCGCTGTCCTTGAAACGTCTTCTATGTTCGGGACATTGGTAATATTGACCTCATCCTTGAAAAGAATGGACGCGGCCATGGCCTTAAGCGCGGCATTTTTGGCACCCGGAATAGAAACAGTTCCTGTGAGTTTTTTCTTGCCCGCGAGGCCGGAAATTAGGAAGTGTTCCTTAAGCATTCAATGTATCTTAAACCGTTTCCGGCCTTTTTACAAATTACACCCGTACACCAACTTTGGCGCTGATTTTTGTGTTTTGATGCGGATAAAAGCTAAAAACCGTTTATTTGGGACCATGGGAATAAAACCAAAGAAACTTTTGAAAAATCAAAACGGCGCCAAATTTGGTGTCCGGGCAAACTTCTAAATTCGGGGTTTTTTGTGTACTATCGTAACTATGCATCCTATGCCTCTCAAAAAACGGCGTTTGTATTTTTTTCTTTTTCTCGCCCTTTTCTTGCTTGCGATTCCCATACTTGTGCTCTATACGAGCGGTTGGCGTTTAGACAACAATCTGAAGCTGGTAAAAACCGGCGGCATTTATATTTCCGCGCCGAGTTCGGGAGCGGAAATCTATGTCAACAACAAGCTTGGGAAAATAACCAATATTATCCAACATGACTTTTTTGAACAAAATCTGACGCCGGGAACTTATTTTGTTTTTGTCTATAAAGACGGCTACTGGCCATGGTCGAAGGAATTGCAGGTTCATGAGCAACTGGTTTCCGACGCGCACGCCTTTCTCGTCCCGCGCGAGCCGAAAACAGAAGAAATATTTAAAATACTTCCTATTTATCAAAGCGTGCTTACCATCTTCTCCGCTCGTCCTTCCCTAAACGCCAACAACGCAGAATTAACCACCGAAACGGCATCGGCTACGACAACAATCACGCGCGACAAAGTAGAGCTGATTCTCTCCGGAAATACTATTTTCGCAAAGTGGCTTGGTAGTGCGGACGCGGCGCCGTCTTATTTCTGCGACGAATACAAGCAAAAATGCGCGGAGAAAATTGCCGTTTTTACTTCGTCAACCAAAATAAAAACTTTTGACTTCTATCCGGGGCGAAATGATGTGGTCCTGATTGCCCGAAAAAACGGCATATATGCCGTAGAACTTGACCGCCGCAAAATACAAAACTTCGCATTGGTATATGCGGGCGGCGATCCGGATTTCCGCATTGGAAGCGACGGGGCTTTTTATGTAAAAGACGGCTCCACTTTTTATCGGGTGACGCTCTAAGTCCATGAAATTAATAACGGTCATCCCCCTCGCGCGCGGCATTTTCAAGGATACACTCACTTATTGGAGCGGGAAAGAATTGTCACCCGGCGCGATTGTGGTCATTCCCGTACGGAATCGCCGGGTAAATGCGCTGGTTGTTTCCGTGGAAGAAGTAGAGAACGCCAAGGCGAACATCAAGAACGCCCCTTTTGTTCTCAAAAAAGTCGAATCCGTTAAGCCAAATTTTCTTTTGCCGGAATTTGTCCGCGCGGCAAAACGCGCGGCACGGTATTTTGCCACGGGAACAGGGAGCGTCCTTCAATCTTTTATCCCAAAAGCGGCTCTTGACGCGCCTGTGGGTAACGGGGCGAGCAAATCTTTTACTTCAAAAGAACCGCTGCGGCTAAAAATAGAGAAGTTGGCCTTTCAGTCGGAAGACGCCGAGCGGCTTTCGGCTTACAGAATACTTGTCCGCGAGGAATTTGCGCGGAGCGCTTCCGTTTTCATCTGTTTCCCTACCGTGGAAGAAGTGGAACGCGCGGCAAAAACATTTGAAAAGGGCATAAAAGAATATACGTTTGTCTTCCACGGGAAAGAGCCCAGAAAAAAAATGCTGGAGGGGTGGCGACAAGCCATAGCGGAAAAACATCCCATTGTCATTCTGGCAACGGCCTCATTCTTAGGCTTGCCTCGTAAAGATTTGAAAACCTTCATTGTGGAGCGGGAAAATTCATATTTCTACAGAACTATTTCGCGCCCGGAAATAGATATACGGACATTCGCCGAAATTTACGCCGAGGAGCGGGGGGCAAAAATAATTTTTGGCGACAACTTCCTCCGAACGGAAACTCTCTACCGATACCAAGAGCGGGAACTTTCTCTTTTTACCGCGGTCAAATTCCACTCACTCGCGACGGCTGAAGGCGCAGTCATTGATATGAAAAAATACCGTAAAGGGGCTATCGGCAGCCTGTCCATTCAAGCGAATGAAAAAACATTCACCACTCTTTCCAATGAATTGAAAGCTCTTATTGAACTCTCCCGCCGCGAACGCGGCCGAATGGTTATTATCGTAGGGCGGCGCGGCATCGCGGGAACAACGGTCTGCGGCGATTGCGGCACGGAGGTAGCGTGTGAAAAATGCGGCGCGCCGCTTGTTCTCCACGAGAAAAAAGAAAAGCGTTATTTCCTTTGCCACAAGTGCGGCAGTGAGCGCACTTTAGGGCGCGGCAACGAGGAACGCTGTAAGCATTGTGGAAGCTGGCGGCTCACGCCGCTCGGTGTCGGCATCGGCAGGGTGGCTGTTGACCTCGCAGCCGAATTCCCAAGTATTACCGTCTTCCGGGCGGACAGCGACACCGCGAAAAACAAGAGGGTTATCCGGAAAACGGTTTCCCTATTTTATAATACCCAAGGGACGATACTTCTCGGGACGGAAATGGTTATCCCCTATCTGGAAAAGGCGTTTACCGAAAGCGCGCTTATCGGAATTGATTCCCTTCTTACTATCCCTGATTTTCGCATAAACGAAAAGATATTTTCTCTTATTCTCTCCCTCCGCGCGAAAACAAGAAGAACAATTCTGGTACAGACGCAGGAAAGCGAACGCAAATTTTTTGATTATGCCCTTAGGGGAGATTTGCTGTCGTTTTACCGTGAGGAAATAGCCGAAAGGAAACTTTTCGGATATCCGCCGTTTTACGTTCTGATAAAAATAAGCTGGGAGACAAAACCGGAGCGCGCGGATAAGGAAGCCAAAGAAATGACTGACCGGCTTTCGGGATACGCCGTCCGTTCTTATGTTTCCGCCCTCTCCGGCGTGCGCGGCGGAGTGCGCGCGCACGCGCTTATAAAAATACCGCGGGGAAAATGGGTAAATGAAAAACTTCTCGGTATTCTAAAGGGCCTTCCGCCGCGATATACTGTGTCGGTTGACCCGGAATCCGTGCTCTAGCGCATATCCCCGGCATTTCATATCATAATAATTAACCTAAAATGACAATGGTAAAAATCGTCCAGAAAGAAAATCCGGTGCTTCGGGAAAAAGCAAAAGAAGTGCCTATTTCCGAAATTGCAGGGAAAAAAATGAAAAATCTTATCTCGCGGATGAAAACCGCCCTAGAAAAAGAAGATGACGGGGTGGCCATTGCCGCGCCCCAAGTAGGCGTCCCTCTTCGCATTTTTATCGTTTCAGGAAAAGCTTTCGCCTTAGCCAAAGACAAAAACATAGATGAAGAAACTGCCGGCAATAAGAAAAAATATTCAGATGTCGTTTTTATAAACCCGAAGCTTACTAAACTCTCCAAAAAGCGGCTGTGGCAGGTGGAAGGATGCCTTTCCCTTCGCTTTCTTTACGGCAAGGTTAAACGAGCCGAAAAAGCTACTGTTGTCGGCTACGACGAGTATGGCAAAAGATTTACTCGCGGAGCAAGCGGGCTTCTGGCGCAAATCTTTCAGCACGAGACCGACCATTTGGACGGCATTCTTTTCACGGATAAGGCCAAGGAAGTGAAGAATATTCCGCCGGAGAAAATAACTAACGGCTAACAATGAATCTAGACCTACAGCCTACAACCTACAACCTACAACCTGTCCCAAAATTTGTGTTTTTTGGAACACCCGCGTTTGCAGTCATTGTTTTGGATGAACTGAAAGCGGCCGGTTTTATACCGTCACTTGTCGTGACCGCGCCGGACAAACCAGCCGGACGCGGGCTTGCGATTACTCCCCCGCCGGCCAAAGAGTGGGCGACTGAAAATGGGATTGAATTTTTACAGCCCTTGAAATTAGACGATAGTTTTACCTACAACCTACAACCTATTCACCCGCCAAAATTTTCGCAAAGCGAAAACTTAGGCGGGCAAGCCTACGACCTATTCATCGTTGCCGCCTACGGCAAAATTATCTCCCAAACCGTTTTGGATTTGCCGAAACACGGCACGCTGAATGTTCACCCCTCGCTTTTGCCGAAATTCCGCGGAGCATCGCCAATTGAAAGTTTTATACTCTCCGGCCAGGAAGAAACAGGGGTAACAATAATGCTGGTGGATAAGGAAATGGATCATGGGCCGATACTAGAGAGTAGAAAGTTAAAAGTCACCCCAGTAGCAGAGCAAAGCTCGCTACGGGGCAAGGAAAGTGAGATAAAAGCGCCGGAACTTGAAAAAGAGTTGGCTCATGCTGGAGGGAAACTTTTAGCGGAAGTGATTCCCCGATGGATCACCGGAGAAATTAAGGCAAGTGAGCAAAATCACGCCGAGGCCACTTACACCAAAAAAATAACCA
>CAYISF010000020.1:0-11314 GCA_964366065.1 uncultured Candidatus Saccharibacteria bacterium
CTTGCACTAACACAGTTGACAATTAGAATATTTTGCAAATTCCATCACCAACACACTTACAAGCTGAGCCATTGTAAATTGCCCCGGCGTTTTCTGCTAGCGTAATTAACCGAATATCCTCTTTTTTGGCTAATTTTTCTAATTCGGCAAGCTGCTCTTGTTTGGCGTGGCAAACAACAGACAAGCCATTCATCAGGTCCATTCCCACAGTTCCCTTCCAGTTAATAGAATTTTTATCCCCATGTAAATCTATGCGCAATCCGCATATAATTGCCCCGGCACTTCCTCCGTAATACACACCGCCATTCTCAATATATTCTTTTAGCGGATTAACAAAACCGCTTTCCGTGATGTCTTTTATCAAACTCCAAGTGTTTCCTCCTCCAATATAAACACCATCAAATTCTTTTAACTTCGAAAAATCTTTTCCTTTTAAATCAAACCAGGTTTCGAGAACAATATCATCGTTCCTGCTATGAAGTTTTATAACACCCCGAAACCAGTTTTCAGCACCCGTAAATAGTTTATGTTCCCGAAGTGCTATTGGTACATAAAGCAGCTTTCCATGCCTAGGAATACGCGTAAAGAAAAACCCGTCGAGAGTAAATGAATCGTGTTCACCTCCTCCTCCCGACAGGTATATATTTTTCTTAGCCTTTTTTGCCATATTTTGCCCCCAGTGCTTTTTTCACTTCATCTATGGGTACACCAAGATTATACACTAGGTGGGTTGCGTATGCTTCGATGGTTTCACTTGTGACTTCCGGCCCTTTTAGTGTTTCCCGAAGTCTCGTTTGTGCAAGTCTAGACATTTCTTTTCGGAATCTCCCAAGAGCTTCATCGGCTGTCCTGTTTTCAGCTAAGAAGCTTGCCCAAAAGTTCACGTAGTGGAGAAAAACCTTATCTCCCTCTCCGCTTGACCCCCCAAGGTCTTCAAAGGCGGATTTACACACTTTTCGTAATTGGAAACCAGTGCTCTCGTTAGAAGCTTCTATTCCACAGAGCGTTAGCAGCGCGGCAGTTCGGAGCACGTCATGGGTGTGGCGGGAAAAAGACAGACCGAACGACAAGGGTCGAATTGGGTCAAAATAAGAAGAAAACTTATTTATAGCCCAAACTAATCTCTCAAGGCCGAACCCAATATCGCTTATCGGCAAAATACCCCAAGTTCTTGTGGGGACAAGACCGAAGACCGCGTCACCCAACTCTAAGTCGCCGTATGTTACGAAGAGCTCAAATTGGCGGAATTCCCCGTTCCCCCAGTTTTCACTAGAGATTCTGCGCAGCAGGATGACATTTCCCATGAAGAGTCCGAGATGGGAAAGAATCCCAAGCCAAGTATCGATGTGCTCTAGATGGCGCCCAAAGGAACAACTGGCTTCCTCCGAACACACGTTCACAAAAGAAGTCGACCCTCGGTCATTTTCCTTGCAGTCTCCGAAGTACTGCATTCGCGCAACCGGCTGGAACACAAGAGACGCCCCCATTAGTACAGGTTTAACACCAAATAGGGTTGGCTCTAAAATCTGCACGCCAGCACCAATGAGATCAGTATTACCAAACGTCTCGGTGATGTTTACTGCCAGTAGTTTCTTGTAGCCACAGGCCACAAATGCGGACTCAATACATTTCGCTACGGATTGTATAGTAAGCGGTATCCGGCGCCTTGAAAGATTGAGGAAACCTCCTTGATTCGGGGAACATTGTCCGCGCAAGCACAATTTTGCTTCATTGCGTTTTTTTGCGTAGAACGTACGTCCACACCCTGCGCATAGGCGACGAATCCATTTACGTTCAATGAGAAAATCATCCAACTGCTTATCCCAAATATCTGTATTCACGAGTTTCTCCTAAAATGGCAAAGACCTTAGTGTCTATATAAAATATCGCATTATTTTACTAAGTTAGTCAAGGACTCAAAAAGTCTCGCATTTTTATTAGAAATAGTAAGATTTTTGGGGTATAATTTGGGGGAATGCAAAATCGGAACAATATTTAGAAAAAAGCTACAATGGCGACTGCCTTCCGGGATTTATTTAGACTTTTTGTACCAGTTTCTGGAGTTAAGGAGAAATACGGATTTGCCTTTTTGGTACACCCAAGAAACCGTTTTGATATAACCAGAAAATATCCCCTGGTTCGTTTTTTGCCTAAGAAATTAGTAGACCTGTTCACCAGATTACTTTGGCCCATCGTCCTTTCTAAAATAGACGGGCTTAAAGATCTTAAAACAGGAATTCCAATCCCTGGATGGGTAATAAGCGTTCCCCTTACAGCACAACAAATGACGGCAAATAGAACATTGGCTCTTAAAAGAATTATACAAAGTGGTCGGTTAGCTCAGAATATGGGAGCAAAAATTGTAGGACTCGGCGCACTCACGTCGTCTTTTTCTCGAGGAGGATTAGACCTTGTAGAACATTTGGATATAGGAGTAACGACAGGGCATGCTTTTACCTCTTATACCATAACGAACTATATAGATTCGGTTCAGCAGGCGCTTGGGGTAGATAAACACTATTTAAGAATAGCTATAGTAGGAGCGTCGGGTTCAATAGGATCGACTTGTGCTCAAATATTGGTTCGTAACGGATATAAAAATTTTATCCTAATAGATGTTGATAGAAAGATAAATAAACTTTCAAAGCTTAAAAAACAGATGAAAGATACTAATTCGTTGGCACAAATTATTATTTCGTCTGATCTAGGTAAATGCAAAGAAGCAAATTTTATTTTGACGGCAACTAATGCCCCCGGGACTATTGTAAAAAATGAACACGTTTTACCGGGGACTATAATTTTTGATGATGCCCAACCTTCAGATATATCCGCCGAGGTTATCGCGCGTAATGACGTTCTTGTATTGGAGGCGGGTGTGATTTCTATTCCTTTTATAAAAAATAATTTTAACTTCGGACTCAAATTAGAAACAGACAACTTTTCTTGCCTCGGTGAAATTGTCATACTTGCAGCCCAAAGATGGAACGGCCATTATGTATTAGATAGAGCTACACTAAAAAAAGTTGAAGAAACAGGTAAGCTAGGAGAACAACTGGGTATAAGTATTTCTCGTTTTCAAAACAGGAGAGAATTGATTCAAGAATCAAAAATTAATAATGTTAAAGAATTAGCAGTGAAACGCCTAAATGGATTTCAATCTTGACACAATTAATATCGCCCTTCTTTTTGTTACGGGGATAAATCTCCTCTATGGGTTGACGGTTTATATAACCAATCCTAAAGACAAAGCTGTCCGACTTTTTTCTGGAGTTGTAATTGGGGTGACATTTTGGACATTAAGCATGTTTTTCTTCCGTGGTTTTCAGAACGTAGAATCGGTTATTTTATTCGCCCGATTCCTATATTTTTCGGCGGCTTTGATCCCATTTGTTTTTTTGTATTTTACCTTTATTTTCCCTGACGAAAATGAAATTATTGGGTGGCGGAAGTCTTATATAATTCCAGTACCCCTCTTGGTCATTTTATTTATATCTTTATTTCCGAACCTTTTAATAAAGGGAATTATATCGGGATCAGACCAACCCATAATAGTTTTTAATCAAAACTTACATCTTATTTATGGCTTGTATATCATTGGCTATTTTTCGTGGGCTTATGTGAATTTATTTATTAAATTCTTTAAATTGGAAGGATTACAAAAAACACAAATTATTTATGTTATTGCCGGAACCCTGTCTGCTACGATCGTAGGTGTCACAACCAATCTAATTTTGCCGTTCCTCGGCATTTTTACCTATAACTGGATGGGTCAGATTGCCGTAGCGGCTATGGTAATTCTTATATCATACGCGATTCTTAAGCATCACTTGTTCAATGTTAAAACGATTGCGACAGAATTGCTGACATTCTCTCTTTGGATATTTATTTTGATTAGAGCACTTATAGCTACAAACCTTGCTGAAAAACTTTTAAACGGAGGCCTCCTCGTTGTTATGGTTATAATCGGTATCTTGCTCATCCGTAGTGTATATAAGGAAGTAGAAACACGCGAAAAAATACAAAAACTGGCGGAGGATTTGGAAAAAGCCAATGAGCGGCTGAAAATTCTGGACCAGCAGAAGTCGGAATTCGTTTCCATCGCTTCACATCAATTGAAAAGCCCGCTTACGGCCATCAAGGGATATTCATCAATGCTTCTGGAGGGCTCTTTCGGCGACATTGGCCAAAAAGCCAGAGAAGCGACAGACAAAGTTCTCCAATCCAGCGAGCACTTGGTCAATCTGGTGGAAGACCTTCTGAATGTCTCCCGCATTGAGCAGGGGAGAATGGAGTACAATTTCACAGCCGTGGATATTGGCGTGATGACGAAAGATATTATTAACGCCCTTTCACCGAACGCGGAAAAGAACAATCTCAAGCTCACTTTCGCAACCGACGGTAACGAGCCCTATAAAACCTCCGCCGATTACGAAAAAATCCGGCAAGTGGTTCTTAATCTGATAGACAATTCCATCAAGTATACGCCTAAAGGGTTCGTTAAGGTTAGCATTGAAAAGAATCCTGCGACCCGTAAAATACGCCTTTCCGTACAAGATAGCGGCGTAGGCGTTACTCCGGAATTGAAAACGCGTTTATTTGAAAAATTCAGCCGCGGTGAAGGCAGCACTAAGCTTTATGCAAACGGCACGGGCCTCGGGCTTTACATTGCCAAGGAAATGATGAAAGCGCATCATGGCGATATTTGGGTGGAGTCGGAGGGAGAAGGCAAAGGGTCAACTTTCTTTATTGAATTTCAAATGATTTGAGAGTAATATAGAAATAAATTAATAGTATAATTGTCGGTATTTATGTATTTGTATTAACTACAAACTACTGACTACCAACTACAAACTAAATATATGATGGGATATGGGGAATTGGGCTATGGAATGATGGGCGGGTGGGGCGGAGTTTTCGTCGGCCTCACTTGGATCATCTGGCTGGTGGTCGGCATTTTCGCGGCCATTTGGCTCTGGCAGCATATAGACAAGAAATAGCCAACCGGCAAAAACAAAGGCCTTTGAAAAAGGCCTTTGTTTTTGGTAGTATTTACCTATGTATGAATCCCGTAGTAGAAAATGGCATAGGGGTTCTAAAGATTTTTAAAATAGCGAAATAACAGCCAATTATCAACATAATTTAAAATTATGGTAACGGAGCTCCCCATGGAGCAATGCCATTTTTCACTAACGGGATGAAGAAAATATTGCTCTCTGGGGTCAAACCGACCGGCCGGCCGCACATCGGCAACTATTTCGGCGCCATGAGGCAGTTTGTGGAACTGCAGGATAAGCATCAAAATTTGGTTTTTCTGGCTAATTATCACGCCTTAACTGGGGTTCAGGACGAGAAAACCCTCACTGAAGATACTTTGAATTTGGCTATTGACTATCTGGCTATAGGATTAGATCCGGCAAAAACGACTCTTTACCTCCAGTCGGATGTGCCGGAAGTTACAGAGCTTGCTTGGATTTTTAACTGTATTACCACTATGCCGTATCTCTCTCGCGCCCACGCATATAAAGATGCGGTAGCGAACGATAAAGAGGTTAACGTCGGAACATTTGATTACCCCATGCTTATGGCGGCGGACATTTTAATACAGGATGCGGATATCGTGCCGGTGGGCGCCGACCAGAAACAGCATGTTGAATACGCGCGCGATACGGCGGAGAAATTCAACCGTATTTTTGGCAATACATTTAAGTTGCCAGAGCCGCTTATTCTGGAGAATGTCAAAGCCGTTATCGGTACCGATGGACGGAAGATGAGCAAGAGCTACAACAATACCATTCCACTTTTCGCGAGTGATGCCGAAATTCGCGCTGGCGTGATGTCCATTCCAACTGATTCCAAAGGGGTGAACGAGCCGAAAAATCCGGATGAGTGCAATGTTTTTACTTTGCATAAACTTTTTAGTGAAAACAATCTTGCCGAGCTGAAAAAGCGATATATTGACGGTGATATTGGCTACAAAGAATCGAAAGATATTTTGGCGGAAAACATGGTTAAATATATTTCGCCGCTTCGCGAGAGACGGGAAAAAATAGCGAAAAATCCGGATGATGTGCGGAAAATTCTGAAAGACGGCGGAGAAATCGCCCGCGAAAGAGCGCACGTAAAAATAACAGGGGTCAGAAAGAAAACTGGCTTAATTATATAAAACATGCCGCAGGAAAATTTAAATTTTGACAATGACAATGTTTTTCAGGTAAGGATGGCCAGCGAACTATACAATGATTTGAATATATCGGATGATGAAATGATGGAACGATGGGTATCGGAAGGATATTCTAAAAAATACATGGATTATTTGGCCGAACATCCGGAAATTGAGGAGAAAATCATCCAAGACGAAGAAGAAGCGTTGTCAGAAATCAAGAGCAATATACTTTACCATTAAAATGAAACGAACTTACATAAAAGATTTGCGTGAACATACGGGGAAAGAAGTGCTGATAAAGGGCTGGGTTCAGGTGCGCCGCGATCACGGCAAACTTATTTTTATCGACCTTCGCGACCATACGGGCGTCATTCAAATGGTTGTTATGCCGAATCACGAAAAAGCATACGTTCTGGCCAATACGGTGCGGAATGAATGGGTTCTGGAAGTCGCGGGAATTGTAAATAAGCGGCCGGAGAAAATGATTAACAAAGATGAGCCGAACGGCAATATTGAAATTGAGGTGACGGAGATTGCCGTGCTAAATCAATCAGAAACTCCTCCATTTGATATAACTACGGACGGAACCGAAGTGAACGAAGAAGTCCGCCTGAAATACCGCTATTTGGACTTGCGCCGAAAGCGCCTGCAAAGAAATTTACGCAAACGGCACGAGGTAGTGAAATTGATACGAGACCACCTTTCCAGCGATGGATTTATAGAAGTAGAGACGCCGATTCTCACCAAATCAACGCCGGAAGGGGCCCGCGACTATGTGGTGCCGTCGCGAATAGAACAGGGGAAATTTTACGCTCTGCCTCAATCGCCCCAGCAATACAAACAGCTTTTAATGGTAGCCGGGGTTGAAAAATATTTTCAGATTGCCCGCTGTTTCCGCGACGAAGACACCCGCGGCGACCGCCAGCCGGAATTCACTCAACTGGATATGGAAATGAGTTTCGTGAAAGAGGAAGATGTCATCCGCCAGAATGAAGAACTTTTCATATTACTCGTGGAAAAACTTTTCCCCGAGAAAACAATTCAAGAAAAACCGTTTCCCAGGATTACCCACAAAAATGCGATGAAAAAATACGGAAACGACAGGCCGGATTTACGCAAAGACAAAAATAACAAGAACCTTCTCGCTTTTTGCTGGATAACTGATTTTCCTTTTTTTGAAAAAGATAAAGAGGGGAAATGGACATTTACCCATAATCCGTTTTCCGCGCCAAAACCGGAACATAAAGAATGGCTCTTGGCCGGTAAAAACACCGGGGATATTTTAACGACTCAATATGACATTATCTTGAACGGCCTTGAAATCGGCGGGGGAAGTATCCGCAGCCATGAACCGGAAACATTGGAATCTGTTTTTAAAACCATCGGGTATGGCGTTGAACAGACAGAGGAAAATTTCGGCCATATGCTGGAAGCGTTTGGCCACGGCGCCCCGCCTCACGGCGGCATAGCCTGGGGTTTGGACAGATTCATTTCCCTGATGCTTGACGAACCGAACATCCGCGAAGTTATTGCGTTCCCGAAGACCGGAGAAGGGAGAGACCTTATGATGAACGCGCCGTCAGAGATAGACCAAAAACAGCTGAAAGAACTGGGAATAGCGCTTAAGAAGAAATAATACCGACAAAAGGCCTTTTATGGAAAACACCTATCAAGTGAAAGCGGGTTCATTTCTGGGGCCGATGGAGCTCTTGTTATCGCTTATTGAGAAACGAAAACTCTTTATCAACGAAATATCTCTGGCCGAAGTAACCGGCGATTATCTTTCCTATATCAAGGGCTTAGGAGAATTTCCGCTCGCCCGCATTGCCAATTTCATCATTGTCGCAGCAACCCTTATCCTTATCAAGTCACGTTCCCTTATTCCGGAACTCACTTTAACCGAAGATGAGGAAGTAAGCATCGGGGAACTGGAGAGTCGTTTAAACCTCTACGCGATTATTCGCGACATTAGCGGAAAAATAAAAGAATTACTCGCCGGACCGGCTATCTGGGAACGCCCATATGCGCCGAACAAACAGCCCATCTTTTCTCCCGACCCGTCTTTTACGGTAGTGAACTTTCATGGCGCCATGAAATCCGTCATTGCTAACCTGCCGAAAAAAGAAGTGCTTCCCAAAGTTATGGTGAAGAAAGTCATTAGTATTGAAGAAATGATAGCGACTATTACTGCGCGTATCGCCAAAGAGGTAAAAATCAGTTTTTGAAAATTGTCAGGACACAACGGCGAAACCAAGGACCGCGAGAATAAGATACATATTATTATAGGATTTCTGGCCATGCTTGAGCTTGTGAAGCAAGGACTTCTTCTTGTAGAACAAAACAAGCATTTTGAGGACATTACGATAGAAACTAACAACCTACAACCTACAACTAACAATTAACACTAATAGGATGAATAATCTAGACACTATCATTGAGGCGCTACTTTTTGTAAAAACAGAGCCGATATCAAAAAAGAAAATATCTGAACTTTTAAAAACCGACGAAGATTCGGTAGAAAAAGCCATAGCGGCGCTTGAAGAAAAACTTTCTGAACGAGGCGTTCGCTTGCTTATAAACGGCGACGATGTGGCGCTCGGCACCGCTTTGGAAGCAAGCGGGACAATAGAATCAATATTGAAAGAAGAACTTTCGCGCGACCTCGGGAGAGCGGGACTTGAAACTATTTCCATCGTTCTCTACAAAAGCCCGGTTACCAAGAGTGAAATAGATTTTATCCGGGGAGTGAATTCCCAGTTTATTCTCCGCAATTTGCTTATTCGGGGGCTCATTGAGAGGATTCCAAACCAAAGCGGCCGAAGTTTTCTCTATCAGCCGACATTTGAACTTCTGCGCTATCTTGGCGTGGAGAGCGCGAAAAATTTGCCCGATTACGAAAAAATATGCGATTCTCTGAAAAAATTTAAATCAAACGCCGAGGTGGAAGAAGAGGAAACAGAAAATGGGCAAAACCAACCACATCATGCAAATGAGTCCCGTTAGAGATTACTCAGTTATGTTATAGAGTTAGACGTAAAAAAAATGATTGGATTTAAAAATATCACATTTATCGGAATAACTACGGAAGCGTTGCCCATGAACGCTTCCTATCTCTAACGGGATGAATAAAAAAGACATTGTCGTCATCATTCTTTTCGTCACGCTCATTGGTTTTCAATTTTTCCACCAAGCAGCCGTTTCTATCAAGAACTCAATTCTTTCGGCAACCTCCACGGGACAAAAGAATGCTCCGCAAAAACCGGATTTTTTCGCCGATATTCCTCTTGAAGCCAAGGCCGCCATCGTTTGGGATGCCAGAGACAACCGCGTCCTGTTCGCCAAGAACGAAAAAGTCCAGCTTCCTATCGCCTCGCTTGCCAAAATTATGACCGCTTACATGGCGCTTGGGGCGGGAGAAGCGATAGCGACCGTTTCCAGACAAGCAGTAGGGGAAGAGGGCGATAGCGGTCTTTTGGTGGGAGAGAAATGGAATCTGCCGGATTTGGTAAAGCTCACTCTGGTTTCATCGGTAAATGACGGCGCGGATTCCATCGCCGCGGCCTGGGTTGGAGCCGAAAAAACCAAGGGGAACGAAGCTTCTTTTGTTGATGCCATGAACGCGCAGGCGAGAAACTTCGGCCTGTCGCAGACATATTTCTTGAACGAGACCGGACTTGATATTTCCACGGAAACAGCAGGAGCTTACGGTTCGGCGGAAGACATCGCCAAGCTTTTTTATAAGACCGTCACCGCGTATCCGGCTATTTTTGAAGCTACCAGCCGTTTGGAGCTTACGGCATATTCCCTAGAGCGCAAAAAACACGTTGTCACGAATACCAACGGCGACGTGGAGAAAATCACCGGCATTATCGCTTCAAAAACGGGATTCTCGGCGCTATCCGGCGGGAATCTGGCTGTAATCATTGATGCCGGATTGAATCATCCCGTAGTAATAACAGTGCTTGGGTCTTCTTTCAACGGACGCTTTTCCGATGTGGAAAAATTAGTTGCCGCGGCAATTCTGGCCGTTTCAAACGAATGAATTCCGTAGTAGAAAACGGCCTGCCTGTGGGTACACGCAGACAGGCATAGGGGTTCTAAATCTAAAATTGTGGTAACGTAGCTCCCCAAAGAGCAATGCCATTTTCACTACGGGATAAAAATAGTGTAATATAGTTGAATAATGCAAGAAACTCTCGTCATTGATGCCGTAAAAATTTTTGTTCCCGGGGCGGTGGCTTTTTTCATAGGAATCGCCTTAACGCCCTTTTTGGCCCATTACCTCTATAAATATCAGATGTGGAAGAAAAAAAGCGTAAGTTTAACCCTGGATGGCCAGCCGGCGACTATTTCGGGCTCGCTTCATCGCGACGAAATTAAAAAAACGCCGCGTATGGGCGGCATTATTATCTGGGGAAGCACCCTTCTGACTGTCATATTTTTCGCCGTACTTTCCAATTTTGCCGACGGCGACGTGGCGCGTAAATTAAATTTCCTTTCCCGCAATCAGACATGGCTTCCGCTCTTCACCCTCATCATCGGTTCTTTAGTCGGACTGGTTGACGATTTTTTGGTTGTCAACAACCGCGGCGGCTATATAGGCGGGGGATTGCCGCTTAAAGTTCGTATCGGGATTGTACTTTTGATAGGCTTCGTTGGCGCATGGTGGTTTTACAGCAAACTTGGCGTCACCAGTATTCATATCCCGTTCGACGGAGACCTTACTCTCGGTTATCTTTTCATTCCTTTGTTTATGATTGTCATGTTGGCGATATTTTCCGGCGGCGTCATAGACGGCATTGACGGGCTTTCCGGCGGCATTATGGCGTCTATTTTCATGGCTTATGGCGGTATTGCTTTTTTCCAAAACCAAATAGACCTGGCGGCGTTTTCTGTCGTGGTTGCCGGTTCCATTTTGGCTTTCCTTTGGTTCAATATTCCGCCTGCGCGTTTCTATATGTCGGAAACGGGAATACTGGGGCTTACAACATCTCTTACCGTTGTCGCATTTCTCACGAAGGCTGTGGTTGTCCTGCCGATTATCGCGCTTCCGCTCTTTCTCGCTTCCGGTTCCGATATCATCCAGATTCTTTCCAAAAAATTCCGCCACGGGAAAAATGTTTTTTTGGTCGCGCCCATTCACCATCATTT
>CAYISF010000021.1:0-11295 GCA_964366065.1 uncultured Candidatus Saccharibacteria bacterium
ATTTAATTCAGGAAGGCAATTTGGGTTTGTTCAGGGCAGTGGAAAAATTCGACTGGACCAAAGGCTACAAATTTTCCACTTACGCCACTTGGTGGATTCGCCAGGCCATTACCCGCGCTTTGGCCGACCAGTCGCGCACAATCCGCATTCCGGTGCACATGGTTGAAACAATTGCCAAGTATAAACAGGTTGTGCGGCGTTTGTCGCAGGACTTGGGCCGCGACCCGTTGCCCGAAGAAATTGCCACCGAAATGGGCGTGGATGTGGAGAAAATTCACACCATTGAGAATATCAATCAGGATACGGTCTCGCTTGAAAAGCCGATTGGCGAGGACAGCGACGACGGAAAATCAACTCTTGGCGAATTCATCCCCGACGAAAAAATTCTCGCTCCGGACCAGGATTCGGCGCACCGCATTTTGCGCGACCAGATTAACGAAATCCTAAACGACCTTTCGCCTAAGGAGCGGAAAATTTTGGAAATGCGGCACGGCTTGATTGATGGCGTGATGCACACTCTTGAAGAAGTGGGACAGGAGTTCGGCGTGACGCGTGAACGCATCCGGCAGATTGAAGCCAAGGTTCATGAAAAAATCCGCCAGCACGAGAAAGTCGAGCGACTTAGAAACTATTAAAGCCAAATGTTAAAAATTGGACAAAAAGCACCAGGGTTTACGCTTCCGGACCAAGATGGAAAAGAACACAGTTTATCGGATTACAAAGGCAAGCGCGTGCTTTTGTATTTTTATCCGAAGGATGATACTCCGGGATGCACCATAGAGGCGTGCACTATTCGCGACAATTTCAAGGATTTTAAAAAAATGGGGTTGGTGGTATTGGGCGTGTCGGTGGACAGCGTGAAAAGCCACAAGAAATTTGAAACAAAATATAAATTACCGTTCATTCTTTTGTCCGACGAGAAAAAAGAAGTGGTAAAAAAATACAGCGTGTGGGGTAAAAAGAAATTTATGGGGCGCGAATATGAAGGCACTAATCGCATTTCATTTCTGATAGGGGAGGACGGCAAGATTTTGAAAGTTTACGAATCGGTGAAGCCCCCGGAACACGCAAGTGAAGTGTTGGCTGATTCGGAAGAACTCTAAAATTTTTCGGCAGTGTTTAAGTGCAGAAATAAAAAAGCGGGCCGTTGGCCCGCTTTCAAGAAACTATACGGTTCAGATGAGGAGAGCGACTCCGTCTTGCGGCATCATTTTCAGTTTGTTACAGCAGCCGCTTATCTCTTCCGGACCGACAAGGAACTCCTTCCTTTTCGAATGGTTCGGGTCGCTGAACCCTTTGACGAAAAAATGGTTGCCATCCATATCCCTTGCCGGGATGCCGGCACTGCCTTCCACGAAAAAGAAATTGCGGCCGGCCAGTACGAATTCCATATCCGCCAGCGGCCCGTTCGTCCCGCCGTCTTTGCCCCTTATTCCGATCAATTGGAGAGGCACTCTCTGGCGATTTTTGAAATCCAACAGCCGCCTTTCCTCCAAGAGGGAATATGGACTTACATATGCCATACTTTCCGGCGTAATGGCTTTGAGCCAGTACAGTTCCCCGCAAACGAGGCATGGGACATCTTCCCGCAGGAAGAAAATTCCGCCCACCATTTCCCCGTGAAATTCAGTCGGGGGAAAAATCTTTGTCTTTTCCATAAGTTTCTCCTTCTCTAAAGTTTCGGGTTTGTGATATACTACTGCTTACTTTATACTATAAAGCGACATTTTTGTCAATGAAAAGAACTGCCCAAAAACAAGCCCCAAAAACACCGGCCAGAGGCCTTTCCGAGGAGCTAGTCCGCCATATTTCAGCCGTAAAAAGCGAGCCGTCGTGGATGCTTGAAAAGCGCCTGGCGGCTTTTGCGTTGTGGCAAAAAACACCGATGCCCGATTGGGGGCCGTCTTTGGCCGGTCTTGACCTTAAGAATATGGAATATTTCGTAGACCCGGATTCTCCGGAGACGGACAAATGGAGCGAAGTGCCGGAAGAAATAGCCAAGACATTTGAAAAACTAGGCATCCCTAAGGCCGAGCGCGATTATTTGGGCGGTGTCGGGGCGCAGTATGATTCGGGCGTGGTCTATCACCATTTGAAAAAGTCGCTTGCCGACAAAGGGGTGATTTTTGAAAATATGGATGTGGCTTTACAAAAATATCCCGACTTGGTGAAAAAATATTTTATGGCCGACTGCATTCCCATTACCGACCACAAATTCGTGATGCTTCACGGCGCCGTCTGGAGCGGCGGCACTTTTATCTATGTGCCGAAAGGCGTGCGGGTAGATATGCCGCTTCAGGCGTATTTCAGAATGAACCGAGAACGTAGCGCCCAGTTTGAACACACGCTTATTATCGCCGACGAGGGTTCGTATATTGAATACATTGAAGGATGTTCTGCTCCGCGTTATCAAACCTCATCGCTTCATGCCGGATGCGTGGAGCTCTATGTTCACAAAGGCGCGCATATAAAATATTCAAGCATTGAGAATTGGTCGCGCAATGTTTACAATTTAAATACCAAAAAAGCGCTGGTGTATGAAAAGGGGACGATTGAATGGTTCAACGGCAATATGGGCTCGTGCGTGACGATGCTTTATCCGTCTTCAGTATTACTCGGCGAAGGCGCACGTAGCGAATCGCTCGGCATTGTACTCGCAGGCGAAGGGCAAGTCCAAGATACTGGCTCAAAGGTCTTACACTTGGCGTCCAATACAACTTCCAATATTCGTTCCAAATCAATCTCCAGAGACGGCGGAGTATCCAATTATCGCGGTTTTGTCCAAGTAGGAAAGAAGGCCGAGAACACGCATTCCACGGTTACTTGCGATGCTTTGATTCTGGACGACAAGTCGGAATCAAACACTTACCCGAGCGTGAAGAATGAAAACTCTACGGCGGTTATCGCTCACGAAGCGCGGGTGGGGAAGATAGGGGACGAGGAAATCTTTTATCTGAAATCGCGCGGCATGAATGAAGCCGAAGCTACCCGCCTCATTGTCAATGGCTTTATAGAGCCGATGATTAAAACCATGCCCCTTGAATACGCGCTGGAATTAAATAAACTGATAGAATTGGAGATGGAGAACTCTGTCGGCTAATCCGAACAGAGTTCGACACCCAGCTCTAGTTTTATTGATTAAGTTATATAGTCAACTTAAGAAAATTAAATCAGAAATGAACCACAGTAAAATAAAGCATAAAACTAGGGCTGTGGTGGACGGTAGTGTAGGGTAAATATATGAGTAAGAAAAAAGAAAATACTTCTAAATTATCAGGAGAAGATATGGAAGAGATTTTGAATTCTCCAGATAAATTAAAACTTTATCTTGACACTAATATTTTGATTGCTTATTTAGACAAAAGCCACAAATTTAATTATGAAGCGGCATCTATTATCGAACCATTGAAGGATAGGGAATGCTGGTTTTTTGTTAATACAATAGTGGTAGGAGAATTTATTGATCAGTGGAGAAAGTTAAAAAAAGTTAGTATCAATAATTCAATACATACTCTAATTAATTTTATGGATAATGTTTTAAAACACTGCCTGAGGGGAGGTAGTCCGATTAATCTTGACCATGTATTTAGTAGTTATAAAAAGCATAGTAAACACACAAAATTGCTTAAGGTACCGTTCAATGATTTTTTAATCTTAAATGAAGCAGAGAGTATAAAAAATATAAAAGTTATTACATGTGATCATGGAATGTTTAGTGCTGGGAAAAATATTTTGAAGAAAAATATTTACTACCTACCATTTAAAACTAAGAAGGGGAAAAGTGATTTAGGTAGATTAATTGAGGATATTGGTAATCTCAACATATAAAGGTGCAAATAGACTATATTTACAGAGTTACAAAATTTAAATGAAAGACGATTTAATTTTTGAAACAACCCATTGGAAAGTAATTCTTATGGACGACCAGACATATCTTGGTCGTTGTGTCATTGTGCTCAAAAGAAAATGCGGGGACTTGGCCGAAGTTACGGAAGAGGAAATGCTGGATTTTCTTAATCTGGTAAAAATTCTTGAATCAAAAGCCCGCCGCGCCTTCGGCGCGGTAATGTTCAATTGGGGATGTCTGATGAACGACGCTTACCAAAATACTCCACCTGATCCGCAAGTCCATTGGCATTTCCGCCCAAGATACGATAGGGAAGTCACATTCGCCGGTGAAAAATTTGTTGATACGGACTTCGGTCATCACTACCTTCGCGGCACTAGCCGTATTTTAAGTGATGCCGTCAGACAAGAAATTATCAAAGCCCTCCAATCCTCCTAGTTAATCTATTCTAGTGTTTTGCAAAAGACTAGAATAGACTTCTTATGTCAAGGCGACGCCTTGACATAAGGGAGTGACATAGTTTATGCCAAGGGGAGTCCTTGGTATAAGCTTGACAATAATATATAAAAGTAGTATAATGCAAAAGTTAAATAAATCGGGTCCTTTTTCAACTTAAAAGGGAGATAAAGATGGGAATTACTGAAAAGTTACTGAGGATAATCGCCGGTCGGGGAAAAGTTTTTCCCACGGCAGTTACCGGCATTTTCGTCCTTAAGGATAAGATAAAGATCCTAAGGACTGACGGGAGTACGGCGTCGGTAAGCCACTTTTCCAACGACAACTGCTCCGTGCACAGAAATATGCTGCGCACAGAGCTTGGATGGGAGGTGGAAAGCAATTTCCGTTTCCCCGAGGAAGAGGCCGAAAGGTCTCTTTGCAGCTTTTTGCTCGCGGTCAGGATTGCCGGATGGTAGAATAAATTCAGCGTGTCATTATCAGTCGTCTCCTTTACGCGGCCCGCTTGAAAGCGGGCCGTTTCTTTTTGCGTAAAAATTCTCTTTGTCCATTCTTGTTGTGGGGTGTTTTTTCATATTTTAGTATTTTGCAAAATACTAGAATAGAATTCTTATGTCAAGGCGACGCCTTGACATAAGAGAGTGGCATAGAAAGTAGCAGTTTTGAAAAACAAACAAAAATAAATGAGCGCGAGAATTACTCGCACTCATGGGGTTAACTTGGCCGCCTATTTCAAACTGGCCACTTGCCGCAGAACCACCCGTAACCCCTCAATGTTCATCTGGCTATAAGGAAGGATAGGTATGCCTTTTGCAATCATTCTGGCACGCTGGTCATCATAGCCGAGAAAAAATATCATTTCGCGCAGGTTGCGGAAACTTTGCATGCGTTCCGAGAATGCCGGTTCACAACCGTTGTAAAGGTCTAGAACGAGCGTTGCTTGATATTCCGGAGTCCAGCCATTAAGCTTTCTTTTGAGGAATTCCTCAAGCCATTCCGCTTCCTCGGCTATCAGTTTTTTCAACTCCTCAAGACCAAGCTTTTTTGGTTTTTCTTTTTCGGGCGGATTGGGATTTGCCCAAAAAATGGCCTTGAAAAAACCGAAAACCACGCTGAGAAAATCAGAAACAATCTTCATAACTCCTCCTTATTTTTGTAGGATGTGCTTGTAAAAACGGCTATTTTGGATAATAATAGAGAAATTGTTTTATGTCAACCCGGTAGTAGAATTTGCCAATGTTTAATTAGTTCATTTATGCGAATGAGCTAATTAAACGAAAAAATTAATTGTCAAATTCACTACCGGGTTGAACCCCGTAGTGTACTTGTTCTACTACGGGGTCAACCATGTGTTCGGTATGTGTAAACGAAATGATAAATCAGGAAAAAAGCAAAAAAATCATTGACGAATATTCCGGCGAAGGAGTTTTTCGCTACGGACTCAAAATCAGCTCGCCGTTTGAGGATGAGTTTCGGCTGGTGGCAAAAAAAGACGCGGAAATTGTAGAGGTCAGACCTCAATCAGTGGAAATACTGGAAAATGATATGAAAAAATCGCGGCTTTTAATCGTCCATGTGCACGAAGGGGCGATATTTGAATATATAGAATCGGCCGACGGCCAGGCAAAGGCAAAAAGTGACATCCATATTTTTCTCCTCGGGCCGAATGCCAGAGCGAAGATAGTTGCCCGCTATAATCTATCCGGCGCGGCCAAACTTGATATTTTGCATAAAATTTATCACCAAGCGCCGGATACAGTTTCCATTATTGATGCCCGCGGCGTGATTAATGATGATACTTATCTTATATACCGAAGCAATATAAAAATGGAAAAGAGAATGAACGGATTATCGGGAGCCGAGAACGGTAAATTCCTGGTACTTTCCAAAACAGCCAAAGTTGACGCCATACCGTCGCTTGATATTGCTTCAAAAAATGTTTCCTGTTCGCACTCCCTTTCCATAACGCACATCACACAGGAGGATTTATTTTATTCTGAAACGCGTGGAATCGGGGAGAATGAGGCGCGCAAACTTTTGATAGGAGGATTTTTAAATTAAAATAACAAGCAACGCGAGTATATTTTATTTAACCCAGCCCTCGCTTAACCATATTAGTCAATAATAAAATGATGGATTTATTAAGTAATTTAAAGTAAAGTTATGTTTAATCAATTCAGCAAAGTGAGGGCTGGGTGATTATTTTTATGTTCACTTCATTCACTAAAAATTTATCATGTTTGACGTAAAGAAAATAAAAGGGGATTTCCCAATTTTTGAGAATTATAGGAAAGAGGCGGGCGGGGAGCTCGTCTATTTGGATAGCGCGGCAACGTCCCAGACGCCAAAGGTGGTAGTGGACGCCATGGACGATTACTACTATAAGTACCGCTCCAATATCCACCGGAGCTCCTACAAAATAGGGGAAGAGGCCACGGTAGCTTACGAAAACGCGCGGGAAATTTTGGCGCGCTTTATCAATGCCGATACGAAGGAAGTTATTTTTACCGGCGGGGCGACAGCGTCCTCCAATATGCTTATTTATGCCCTTGAACAAATACTTGATTTGAATAAAGGCGATGAGTTGGTGACGAGCGTTTTTGAACATCATTCCAATCTTCTGCCTCTCCAAGAACTTGCCAAGCGCCGTGGGCTCGCATTCAAGCATTTTGAAATGACGCCCGATTTTCGTCTTGATTACGGCGCAATGAATTCGCTCATTACCGACAGGACAAAAATAGTTTCCGTAACTCTGGCCAGTAATGTTACCGGAACAATCACAGACGTGCGGAAAATCGCCGAGGTGGCGCACAAACATGGCGCGCTTATTATCGTGGACGCTGCTAAAGCTGCCGGCCACATACCGATTGACGTAAAAATATTTGACTGTGATTTTCTTTTCTTTTCGGGGCACAAGATATGCGGACCGACAGGTATCGGCATTCTATATGGCAAAAAGGAGCTTCTGGAAAAAATGCAGCCCTCGGCTTTCGGCGGTGGAATAGTGGATGAAGTTACGATGGATGAAGCGATATATAACGATGTACCGTTGCGTTTTGAGGCGGGCACGCCGAATATTGCCGGTGCCATCGGACTTGCAGAAGCAATTAAATATTTGAATAATATAAAAATAGAAAATATTAGAAAGCATACGGAAGGGCTCGTGGAATACGCCGTTAAAAAATTATCGGAAATTTCAGGGATAAATCTCATCTGCGAAAAAGATTCCACGAAAAACGCCGGTATCGTTTCGTTTACCGTGGAAGGCATTCATCCGCACGATGTCGGCGAAATCCTAAACCGCGATAATGTGGCTATTCGCGGGGGACACCACTGCGCCATGCCTTTGATGCAGGCGCTCGGTGAAACTGCGGTAAGCCGCGCCAGTTTCTATATTTACAATGATGAAAGCGACATTGATGCTCTGGCGGCCGGAATTAAGGAAGCGCAGAAGATTTTCAGCTATTCACTCGTATCTAAACGCTAACGACCACCGGCATGGACGAAGAACTTTATCGCCAGAATATTTTGGAACATTACAGAAATCCGCACAACAAGCGAATCATTTTAGACGCCACGGCCGAGGGGAAGGGGAAAAACGCCGATTGCGGCGATATAATAACGTTTTATCTGAAAGTTGCTGACAATGTCGTCACGGACGCCGCGTTCGTAGGTATCGGTTGCGCCATAAGCCAGGCGGCCGCTTCAATGCTTGCGGATAAGGCGAGAGGACTTACGACCAACGACTTACGATCTATGGCGCCGGGTGATATTTACAATATGCTCGGCGTAAAAATAAACCCATGGCGGGTGAATTGCGCGCTCTTGGGATATGAGGCCATGAATCAGGCCTTAAAACAAAATGTCTAAATTAGAGCTCAAAAATATAAGCGTATCCGCACAGAGCAAAATTGTTGCCCGCGATATTTCTCTAATTGTTAATTCCGGCGAGGTTCATATTCTGATGGGACCGAACGGTTCCGGTAAATCAAGCTTGGTGAACGCCATTTTCGGCCATCCAAAGTATGAAATTTCCGGCGGAGCCATGCTCCTTGACGGGAAAGACATCACCGCGCTTACGACCGATAAAAAAGCCAAGAAAGGACTCTTTCTGTCCACGCAACACTTGCCGGGGATTTCCGGCGTGTCTATGGCAAACTTTCTTTATCGCGCGTATAAAGAAGTAATTGGCGGTAAGGAATCCGTGCTTGAATTTCACAAGTTTCTTTCTGACAAAGCCGACATGTTTGGCATTGATAAAGGATTTTTGAACCGCCACGTGAATATCGGGCTTTCCGGCGGGGAAAAGAAGCAGAGCGAAGCCCTGCAGATGGCGGCACTCTCGCCCAAGTTCGCGTTTTTGGACGAAATAGATTCAGGCGTGGATGTTGATTCTCTGGGAAAAATATTCGGCGCTGTCAAAACTCTCGCCAAAGAGGGGACGGGATTTCTTTTGATAACCCATTACCCGAATATTTTGAAGAAAATAACTCCCGACTATGTTCACATAATGAAGGAAGGGAAAATAGTGAAGTCGGGCGGGAATGAACTCGCTCACGTGATAGAAACAGAAGGATTCGGACCCCAATAATCTATTCTAGTGTTTTGCAAAACACTAGAATAGATTATTGCTATCGACCAACAACCATAAACCAAACAAATGATTACCAAAGAACAAATAATTGAGGCGATAAAAACCGTTAAAGACCCGGAAATAGGGATTGACCTTTGGACCCTCGGGCTTATTTACGACATTAAAATTGTCGACGATGGCGTTGATATTTTAATGACTCTTACCTCGCCGTTTTGTCCGTTCGGCAATGAGATCGTTGTTTCAGTAGAGAAGGCAGTTAAAAAACTCGGAGTGGATGAGGTACGAGTGGATATTACTTTTGAACCTGCGTGGAAACCAACCGCGGAACTCCGGGCGATACTCGGCATTTAAGGGCATTTAAGGAAATCTCCAAGGGCTCCCCTTGGCGGAGGAAAACGGCGTTACTTCAATAATTTGTCAATTGCCGCGAGTACTGCTTCTTCCGATTGGGCGCCGACGATAAGCGTTTTATTTCCTCTGGTATTCATTAGGACAGTTGAAGGCGTACCGGTCACGCCGACTTTAATGCCGTCTTGGAACTCCGCTTCAACTTCCGCTTTGTATTTACCGCTAGCTAAACATGATTCAAATTTTGTCTTATCTATGCCGGCTTGTACGGCAAGTTTGGGGAGTTCCGCCGGATCAAGGCCGTTGTTTGAAGGCGTAACCGCGAAAATTAAACTGACATATTCCCAGAATTTGTCGTTACCGCCCAATTCAGCCACGCATTCCGTGGCTTCGGCCTCCTTGCGCGCTTTCGGATGAATGCTGTCAATCGGGAAATGGCGATAGACCCAGGCGATTTGACCGCGTGATTCATCCACGATTTTTTTGAGGGTGGGGTGGAAAACTTTACAGAACGGACATTCGGTGTCGGAAAATTCCACCATGACGACAGCGGCTTTTGGGTTACCGTAAAAATGGTCTTTGTCAGTGATGGGAGCGACAACAATTTGTTGGGGGGTACCCGCGGTTCCTCCTTGTGTGCCCGGATCTGCGTACACCGCGTTATTTTTCGGAGAATTAGTGAAAATAACGGCTCCGGCGACGAATAAGCCAGCGATGATAATAGCTGTTGGCACGCTTACGTTAAGACCGTTTTCTTTTTGCTCCATAAGATAAAATATTTAATAAATTAATTATGCTTATTGTAGCATAGGATTTTGATATCAACGAGCGAGGAGCGCGTGGACGAGTAATCTCGTACATAACGTCCGAGCGAAGTTGAATCAAAGTAACCTTTATATCAAACAATTTTTAATTTCGGTTTCTTTTGTTCTGGAACATCCATAACTTTTATTTCTATTTTGTCAGCCGGACGGAGATTTTTCATTATAGATTTAGGCGCAATCGGCCTGTGCGGGGCATGAAAAAGCTTATCATTGATAAGCCAGAGGTCTTTTAGAGAAGTGAGCCATCCACTTCCTGCCAATTTCTTAAGGTCAATTGGCAAGGTATAGCCGAGCATGGTTTTCTCTCCGGTACCGTCCATAAAGTATTCGTTGAAGTAGGAAAGGGCAAGTTCGCGCGGAGTTTTATAGACCGGGTCACGATAGCGCAGAACAGCGTGATTTGTTTTGGACATTGCTCCAAAACACCCGCTCTCTTTAAAAATAGCGACAACATGGTCATGGTCGTGATTTTTGGTTTTTAAATGCATAACGAGAGGACGCTTGCCGTGATACCACAAAGCGGCCGCTCCAAATAAAGCACCCTCAATACAGTGCGCTTTATTTTCGCGGAGAACCATTCGCGGAGACATGCAGGTTTCGCCGCGGAGTTCAAAATTTTGCGGAAGCTTGTTTAAAAAATTCTGGATTTTTTGCGGGGTGTTGAGCCGCTTAAAAATAGACAACTCTTTTTGGGTCAAGGAATTGAAAATCTCGGGCATATCCAATGATTATAACCGCAGCGCATAAAAACAAAAACACCCCCCTGCTAACAGGGGGGTGTTTTTGTTTAGCGGACGCGATTTAGTAATCGCGCCTGGGACGCTCTTCCATCGGACGAGCTTCATTGACCGTCAAATTGCGGCCGCCGAAGTCCTTTCCATGGAACATTTCGATCGCCTTCTGCGCTTCCTCATCGGAAGACATTTCGACGAAACCGAATCCTTTCGAGCGGCCTGTCATCTTGTCGTTGATGACCGTTGCCGACACGACGCTGCCAGCAGCCGCGAAATGATTTTTGAGGTCATCTGCAGTACTGGTGTAAGGGATGCCCCCTACGTAGAGCTTTGTTGCCATACCTTCAGTTCACGTTAGTCTTTATATGTAAACGGTAAGCGACTAACATTATTCTCTATGGTTACCGTTTCAGACTAATGCCTTACGCGAGCGAACCGAACGAGAAACTTACACAAAGAAGAGTGTACACGAAAACGCGGGAAAGTCAACCC
>CAYISF010000022.1:0-10686 GCA_964366065.1 uncultured Candidatus Saccharibacteria bacterium
CGGAAGTTGCGACAACGACAAGAGAGACCAATACGGCACCAAATACCGGGACCGCGACCCAATAATCAATTAATCACTCACTATTATGGACTATCAACAAATGAATCAACCTTCTCAACCAAACACGCCGGAGATAAAACCCGAGATGTCACCGAAGAACCCTCTCGTTATTAGTTTCGTTGTTATTGCAGTAATTGCCGGACTTATCGCGTGGTATTTTATACGGACAGCGCCAGTATTAGAGCAAGTGCAGGTATTGCCTGGTGAAGCAGTTAGTGATACAAGCACAGCGATATTGAGCGGCGGAGATACTACCAATGATATAGCCAACGACTTGAATAGCGTTCCAAGCGACTCGGCCGTCAGTGATGACATAAACGATCTCGATAAAAGTATTCAAAGTTTCTAATGCAACAAGCGTTTCGGAAATTTAACAAAAAATCCCCCACTGGGGGATTTTTTGTTAAGCGCGCGCGTTTACTTACATTATTGTTCCGCCGTTCTCACTGCGAAGGGCGAGCCAAAGACCGGCACCCGCTACAACGAGCGAGATTACATACGCGGTGATTCCGGAACCGGATGACCAGCTATACCACAGCGCTATCAAACCGACGACAAGAAGAACCCATCCGAGAATTTTCATATTGTTTCTAGTTATGTACTATTAAAATTAATTAACGCTCGACCACATGCCATCTGCTATATAGTATATAATAAAGCGTAACTAATATTCATCCACAGTTTGTGTATTCCCCGAAAAGCCCGCGGAGGCGCAAAATACCCTTATAATATCGCCTTTTTTAGATTAGACAGTATGTTTCCAAAAAAATATGACACGGAAGGAATTTGAAAAATTGATAGAAGAGGGATTTCTTGCCGTTCCTGAAAAATTTCGGAAGAGGATGAAAAATGTGGCTTTTCTCGCGGAAGATGAACCCTCGTGGAGCGTACGCAGACAGGAGAAACTTACGGATAATGAGACACTTTTCGGTCTCTATGCCGGCGTGCCTGTCTCGGCGCGCGGAGATTTTTATGGCGTCGGTCCAACTATGCCGGATACCATCACTATTTATCAGAAACCTATTGAAGAAGAAGCAAAGGGCGACTCGGCGCGTATTCGCAAATTTGTTCATGACACAGTGTGGCACGAAGTGGCGCATTACTTGGGTTTGGATGAAGAAGAAGTAAGAAAACGTGAAGAAGAACGCGGAATTAAATGAATAACCGCACCGCAAGCGGTGCGGTACCAGAGCCACTTGCGGTCTTGCGATTATTCACTCAGCCCTTTCCTAAGGTTTCTTGCGTAGAAAACATAGTTTTGTTTTTCGTTATATTATACTTTACTAGCACAGCTAACAGTCCAAGCGTAGAAAGGACTGGGTTTATTATCTGCACGCCGCATGCATCCCCGCGGCAAGCCACGGGGTATTCTGCGGGCAGATAATAAAAAAGTAGCGCCTTCCTAAAAGGAAGGGTACAATTGCGCTATGCAGAAAGTGGCTATTTTTGACATTGACGGAACTATTTTTCGTTCCAGTTTGCTTATTGAGCTGGTGAATGTGCTGATTGAGCAGGGGAATTTCAGCGAGCGCGCCAGAACTGACTACGAGAGGGAACATTTACGCTGGCTGGAGAGAAAAGGCGATTACGAATCGTACATAAACGCGGTCGTGGCGAGTTTTGATAAAAATATCAAAGGGGTGCATTACGCCGATTTTGACAAGGCCGGGAAAACGGTTATAGAACGCTATCAAAATCATACTTACCGATATACTCGCGACTTAGTCGCCGATTTAAAAAAGAAAAAGTATTTTTTGCTGGCGATATCACATTCGCTGAAAGGCATTGCGGATAAATTTTGCGCAAAGCTTGGGTTTGACAAGGTTTACGGACGGCTTCTTGAACTCGGTCCCAATGACTGCTTCACGGGAAAAACAATGGAAGAAACATTCATCCTAAATAAGGCAAATATAATTAAGCGGGCGGTGGAAAAAGAGAAATTGACGCTTAAGGATTCTATCGGTGTCGGTGATACCGAAAGCGACATCCCTCTTTTGGAAATGGTGGCCAAACCGATTTGCTTTAATCCCAATATGAAGCTATATAAACACGCCAACCGCAACGGTTGGGAAGTGGTAGTGGAGAGGAAAGATGTTATTTATGAGTTTGATTTGAGTAAACACACGTATGAAGATGCCGCCGAGTAATACAGAGATACGAAAATGGCTAAAGAGAGAGAACCCGCTTGGATTTTTTAGAAAGCCATTTATGCTCAAAGATATTGACCCTAAACCATGGTCCGGACACTTTAATTATCTAGTCACTGTTAGCAATAAAAAACTCGTTTTGCGCTTCAAGGGGCCGGAGTGGGGCGAAACCAAGGGCACAGACGATGAATACGAAATTTTGCGGTATGTGGGGAAATACGGCGTTGGTCCCAAGGTGTATTATCGCGGAAAGAATTTTTTCGGTGAATCCGTTCTTCTTGAAGAATATTTGCCCGGTAAATTGCTGACAGCGCTCCCGGTGGCGAAATTAACGCGCCTTCTCCCGCCAGTTGCCAGACTTATTGCGAAAATCAACCAGATTCCGACTACGAATAAAAATTTATTTCATCGGCATCAACTTTCCTATGCGCCCAATAAAAAAACTTGGCGGAAGAGAATTGCGCGCATATTACAAGACAAGAGGACGAAGGAAATCGGCTTGCGCATTAAAAAACTGCTCCCAAAAGCGGAAATCATGCTGGATAGTTTTGAGCCGAGGTTGAAACGAGTTTTGCGGAAGAGGGGACGAGTCTTCATTTTTGAAAGCGCGCATTTTGGACATTGCTTGATGACTCCAAGAGGCCTCCGTTTTATAAATTGGGAAAAAGTGAGCGATGGCGATCCAAGCTACACACTGGCTGTTTTTCTGGCGTCACTTGCCAGGAGAGCTGATTTTGAAGAAATAAAAGCGGTAGCGGTACGACAATATCTGAAGCGCAACCAAATTCCTGAATTTGCCGAGCTCGTTCGGCAACGATTGGCCGAACGTGAGGTTTCCAATCTGGTCTGGGTTGTGTGGGCCTACACGCAACAATCAGAAAGGGGAAAACCGCTTCGCTATACTAATATCAATCGGCGTTTTTCCAGAGTGGAAAAACTTTTACGCGACTACTGAAGCGTGTTCAATTTTTTGCGAGTTGCCGGACCGACGGTGCCGTAGCCCGCCTGCCCTTTTTTGGCTATACCGTATTTCTCTTGGAATTTCATAACCAGTTTTTGAGTAGCCGGACCGAAGAGTCCGTTTATGGTGACGGTGCCGTAAATGCTGGGATACTTGGCGAAAAATTTTTGTAGCTCGCGGACATCTGTGCCGCTGCCGCCGCGCGAGAGCGGTTTCGCGAAAGTAAATTTCTTTGCAGCGGAAACGACAGACGCTTGCGATACTGGCGGTGTCGGTACTGGCGATAATTGTGGTGTCGTTGTCGACTGAACAATTACCGGGGGTGTTGTCGTAACTCCCATTCCAAATACTGTGAGCGTAATATCGTTTTCCAGCATACCGTTATATGTATTGTCCGGATTGGCAGGTACAAGACCGGCGGTAACTGTTTGGTTTGAATTGCTTGAGTTGGTAAGAATAATCGTAGCATTCGTCGTCTTGAGAGGTTGATCAAAAAGATAAATGCCGCAGGCCACAAACGTTGTTACGCCATTGATCACTTTTGCGGTAGAAATATTTTGGTTACAGCCAAGTTTTAAATTGACGCCCGAAGGGTTTTGCGTAGCCCAGGAAAGAGTTTCTGTTCCACCGGATAGAACTGGTGTCGGCGAGGCCGAGAAAGAAGTTATTGACATATCCACGTTTTTTACCGGAAGAACGTTGATAGCGGTCTGCTTACCGTGTATCGCGTCATATGAGCCGGAAATTATAGCCGGCACAAGCGTGAGCGGTATGGTTATAGAATTTACTGATTTATTGGTAAAAATTAAACCGATTGAACCGTTCGCCAAAAGGCCGCTTGCGGACATGACAACGCCGCATGGCAAACTGCCGCTGCCCAAGCTAGGCGCGGTGAAAGAAATATCGCTTGTGGTACAGCCGACAATCAGATTGGCTGCCGGAATATCGCTTGCCGCGGTCCAGCTTAAAGTCGTGGTCACTCCGGAGGGAGTCGAGGTCGCGGCAGTAAAAGCCGTTATCGGCTCCGGATTGGTGCTGACGGAAAAACTAAGAGTTTGCATCGCGGCGTTATATTCGCTGCCGGCGGAGTCCTTCGGAATTATGGATACATTTACTTGGTTTGTTGAGCCGCTATTATTGGAAATAAGAAGTGTTGTGCCGTCGGATGGATTGGTTGATATTGAATTTTTTGTGTTGCAGGTAAAACTTTGTCCGTTTGTGTAACGGGCAATGACTCCCGTTGGGCAGGAAAGAAGCAATAAATGGCCGCTCGCGTTTGCGAGCGTCCAAGCAATGTTTACCGGTTGGCCGTTGCTTATTACGGTCGGTTGAACGATAAATGACGAAACCGAAGGATTTGTATCGGCGCGGGCAGTTCCCAGCGGCGCTGATAAAATAACAATGAGCGCGAAAATGTAAAAAAACGGCGGGTATTTCATGATTTGTAAATTATATCACTTAATTAAGAGTTATAATGTGTATATCGACCGACCGTAATTCGGCCTTTAAATAATATACGTTTTTATGATAAGCTTTGGTTTCTGGCGGGATGTAGTATAACGGTAGTACGTATCCATGGGGTGGATATAGCCGGAGTCCGACTCTCCGCATCCCGAATATAGCGAAGATAAACAGAGTTGATAATTGAGTAGCGGGCTGTAGTATACCGGTAGTACGCGCCCTTCGGGAGGGCGTAGATCGAGTTCGATTCTCGACAGCCCGATAAAATGGAAATAAAACCGATTCTTTTTTCACGTTAAAACTATGGCCATTCTGTTTATTTTCGGAGCTTTTCTCGCCACTTTCATTGGTGGGCTTTTGGGTATTCGTTTCAGAGACAAGCTTCATTTGATTTTGGGATTTACTGCCGGCGTTCTGATTTCCGTGGTGTCGTTTGATATTTTTCCGGAAATTATAGAAATGACGGAAAGGTTGGGAATTTCTCCGCAGATACCGATGTTTGCTTTTGTTGCCGGATTTTTCATTTTTCACGTTATAGAAAAACTTTTTCTGGTCCACCATGCCCACGAGGAAGAATACGGTCCGCATCATCATCCGGCCGTGGGAACCCTATCGGCACTCGCTCTTTCTTTTCATACTTTTTTAGACGGTTTAGCCATTGGCCTTTCATTTCAGGTGAATCCGGCGCTCGGCGTGACTGTCGCTTTGGGTATAATTGCGCACGGGTTTTCCGATGGCCTTAATACGGTGTCGCTTATGCTTGTTCATGGAAACAGTTTAAAGAAAACACTCCGCATACTTGTTTTAAACGCCTCAGCTCCGCTTTTGGGCGGGTTGGTTTCCGTTTTTATTTCGCTCCCCGAACAAACTCTTTTGCTTGCCGTCGGCTTTATCGGAGGATTTCTACTTTATATAGGTGCGTCTGATATTCTTCCCGAAGCGCACAGTAAGGGTTCTTCCTGGAAAACGATTTTAGTCACACTTACAGGAGTCCTGTTTATATATGTTGTTACAAGCTTAGTTTAGTTTTTTGTTTGACTGGAATCTTTTCTGCCTATAGAATTAATCCCGGATATTAACTATGAAGACGAGGTTCTCATGAACGTTATTTCACTGGAAATAGAGCGTATCTTGCGGGAAATCAAACGAGATTTTCAATCGTACGGTACGATAGAGTTTGACCCTGCGGTGTTCGCCCTCTTCTTTTCTGGGAGGCGCAAAGAAGCTTGGTATGCCGCCACTCATCCGGTAACCATAGAACGATCACGCATAGAATCGTCCCTGACTGAGGCACTTCTCTGCTTTGAGAAAGGAATGTTGCCAGAAGGATGGGAGGAGGAGTGGCGAGAATTTCTCCGGGCCGCCGGTTTGCGCAGGAAGCAACCTAAGTTGCGCTCGGTGTTTTGAGGCGAGTTTGAGGCGAGCCGTACAGCGGCTCGCCTATTTGTTTGCGGGGGCGCGGGCGGGAATGTTACAATATCCGTATTACATGAATTGCCGGCTTCGTTTTTTCTTTTACCTCCTTTTTGTATGCGTGCTCTTTTTGGCCGGCAGTGTTTCCGCTCAAACAAAAGTACTGGATAACTCCGGTTTCGTGCCCGGTAATTTATGGTTTTCCAGAACGCCCTCAACCGTGGGAGAGACGGTCACGATTTATACTCTCGTTTGGAATGGGAGCACTGAAGACGTTTCCGGTTCAGTATCATTTTTTGACAATGATACGGAGTTTGGGAAACAAATTTTTGTTTTAGCGGGTACGGGAAGTTCTAAAATTTTATCGGTGCCATGGGTGGTGAAAGAAGGGTATCACAAAATTTATGCCGAAATAACGGAAAGTTCCGCCGCGCCCCGCGGACAAAGTGTGTCGGTTGTTTCTTTGCAGTATGGAAAAACACAGGAAGCGGAACAGTTTGTCGGGGCGCCGAAAGCGGCGCAGTCCGAAAGTCCGACTACCACCGTAAGTAATTTTGTGGGAGAGAAAGTCAATTTTGCCAAAGAATATGCTTCGGAGAATTTACCCGCGCCGATTGTGGATACAACCAAAACGGCGAAGAATGCCTTGGAGAAGGGGCGCATCTTAGGAGAGTCATGGAGTAAACAGGCAGTAGCAGAACTTCAAAAAGATTTGCAAATCTCAACAACAAGCGCGAATAAAGGAAAAACTTCCGGTTCCGGAGGTGGTTTTAACATAGAACGGCCGCTCAAATATGTGGAAATATTCCTTCTTTCCATTCTGGCGTTTGTTTCAGGGAATCCATGGCTTTTTTACGCCGCGCTTATTCTCGTTGTTTTCTTTATTTTACGCTTTATTAAGCGGAAATTCTTTTTCTAAATGAAAATTATGGATGATATTTACCAGAAAGCTCTTCAGTTCCACAAAAAGCATCGCGGGAAAATTGAAGTCAAAAGTAAAGTTCCGCTCGCTGACCGCGAGACACTTTCTCTGGCGTACACGCCCGGGGTGGCGCGCGTTTCGGAAGAAATCGGCAGGGACGCGGCGCTCGCGTACGAATACACCCTTAAACAAAATACAGTAGCCATTGTTTCCGATGGTTCGGCAATTTTGGGTCTGGGAAATTTAGGCGCGCATGCCGCTATTCCGGTCATGGAAGGGAAGGCCGCCATTTTCAAGGAGTTCGCCGATATTGACGCGTTTCCCATCTGCCTTGATACGCAGGATACCGAAGAGATTATAGCCACGGTCAAACGTCTGGCGCCGGTCTTCGGCGGCATAAATCTGGAGGATATTTCCGCTCCGCGTTGTTTTGAAATTGAACGGCGATTGCGCGCCGAACTGCCGATTCCAGTCATGCACGATGACCAGCACGGCACGGCTACGGTCGTTCTGGCGGCGCTTTTAAACGCCCTCCGGGTTTCCGGCCGCAAAAAAGAGAATGTCAGTATTGTTATCTCCGGCGCCGGCGCGGCCGGTACGGCCATTACCCGCATTCTTTTGGGCTACGGTTTTTCCGATATAATTTTGTGCGACAGCAAAGGGGCGATTTTTGAAGGCCGGAACGACTTGGACGGGAATAAAAAAGAACTGGCCCGGCTTACTAATAAAGACAAACAAATGGGGAATCTGTCCAAAGTGATTTCCGGCGCGGATGTTTTCATAGGAGTCAGCAAACCCGGGCTTGTCACCGAAGAAATGGTCAAAACAATGAACGAGAAGCCGATAATTTTCGCCCTGGCTAATCCAACGCCGGAAATCATGCCGGGCGTCGCGCACCGCGCCGGAGCTTTTATCGTGGCGACTGGGCGCTCCGATTTTCCGAATCAGATAAATAATTCACTGGCTTTCCCTGGAATTTTTCGCGGGGCGCTTGATAACCGAATTAGGCAATTTACAGATAGTATGTTCGTGCGCGCGGCGGAGAAACTGGCGGAGTACGTGACAAATCCCACGACCGAAGCACTTCTGCCGGCGCAATTTGATAAAGGTATTGTTCTAGCCATCAAAGAAACTATACGCTAAAGGAGGAAAAGAAAGTCCCGACTTAGATTAAGCGGGACTCTAAACCCTTTTCTGATAAATCACTTCCCGACAGTTCACGGGGATACCGCCGCGTTTTTTTTCTTGCCAGGTAAAACTTTTTGACGACCTTCCCATCGGCCATTCTTCAATGTTTATACTGGGGAAATAAACAGGTGTTTTTCTGGGGAAGCCGTCCAGTTTGCCGCTAATTTCAAAGGAATAAATCACGTTTGCCCGAGGCAGAGCAGCGGCATATATTCTGGCTCCTCCGGCGATGAAAATCTCAGGGTCATCACCGCACTTCTCCACTGCTTCCTCAAAAGATCTGGCATTTTTGTAAAAGGGGTTGTCTTTGTTTGAAACAACCACCATCTGACTGCCTCTGAAAAAATTGAGGAACTTAGCGGTCCGTTCTCCGGCTATAACATGATGGCCAAAGGTTATTCTTTTGAGGTACTCAGTGGCTTCCGGTATGTCCCAAGCCGGCTCGCCGGCCCAGCTTATCATTCCGTTTCTGTCTTGGATGACCAATAAAACGATATCTCTTTCCATTATGGCCTCCTGCGAATTTATGGAACGTTCTCTTTCTACATAATACACCCGGCGGCTGTTTTAAAAAAGTGGATTTCTGCTATTGTTATCGTTATGCGCCGGATTTCATTTGATATTGAGAAAAGATTATCTGGGGCGCTTGGCCGGACCGGCAAACTGGAAACTCCGCGCGGAATCATCGAAACTCCGGCTTTTGTGGTGGTCGGCACCAAGGCGACGGTCAAGGCGCTTAGCCCTGAGCAAGTGCGGTCGCTTGGCGCGCAAGTGGTTTTGGCGAATACCTACCATTTATATTTACAGCCGGGCGATGAGATGGTGAAAAAAGCCGGCGGTTTGGGGAAATTTATGAACTGGGCTAGTCCGACTATGACCGACTCGGGAGGATTTCAGGTATTTTCGCTGGGCGCCGCGTTTGGTTCAAAGGTCGGTAAAATTTCAAAATCCGAAACAAAGTATTCTAGTATTTTGCAAAACACTAGAATAACAGAGGAGGTGGAGGAGCCGGCGGGAAAGCTCGCAAAAATAGACGAGGATGGCGTGACTTTCAAATCGCACATTGACGGCAGCGAACACCGTTTTACGCCGGAACGTTCCATAGAAATACAGCGCAATATAGGCGCGGATATGATATTCGCGTTTGACGAATGCACAACACCTCATGCTTCATATGAATATCAGAAAGAGGCGATGGAAAGGACGCACCGCTGGGCCGCACGTTCGCTTACTGCCCACTTGGAGGCGAATCCTCCAAGCGGGCAAAGACAGGCGATTTTTGGGATTGTGCAGGGCGGGCGGTTCCGCGACTTGCGTGAAGAGAGCGCGCGGACGATTGCTAAAATGGAATTTGACGGATTTGGCATCGGCGGTTCGTTTGATAAAGAAGATATTCAAACGGCCATAGGTTGGGTCAATAAGATATTACCCGAAGACAGACCTCGTCATCTATTGGGCATAGGCGAACCCGGCGATTTATTCGGCGGAATAGAAAACGGCATTGACCTTTTTGACTGCGTGGCGCCAACCAGAATGGCGAGGAACGGCGCGCTTTACACAAAAAGTGGCCGCATTAATATTTTGAACGCGAAATTTACGGAAGATTTTTCGCCGATTGAAAAAGATTGTGTATGCTATACGTGTCAAAATTATACCCGCGCCTATGTTTCGCATTTGTTTCGCGCCAAGGAAATGTTCGCGGCCACCCTTGCTTCAATTCATAATCTTTGTTTCATTGTGAATTTAGTAAAGAATATCAGGCAGTCAATTTTGGACGGCAGATTTTCGGAGTTCAAGGATGGTTTCCTGAAACACTACTATGGCTGAGTTTAAACTCCAATCAAAATTCAAGCCCGCGCGTTACCCCGGTAGTAGAGCATAGCTCACTACCGGGCGAGAGACGGTAATTTTACTTTCAATATGACAAATAAAGTTTTTAAGTTACACAGTCGTTTTGCTCCAGCCGGAGATCAGCCGGAAGCTATTAAAGCGTTGGTCAAAGGCCTCAAAAAAGGAATGCCGAAGCAGACGCTTTTGGGCGTAACCGGTTCGGGAAAAACATTCACCATGGCCAATGTTATCACTCAAATCGGCAAGCCAACACTCGTTATCGCCCACAATAAGACGCTCGCGGCCCAGCTTGCGCAGGAATACCGCGAATTTTTTTCCAACAATGCGGTGCATTATTTTGTTTCCTACTACGATTACTATCAGCCGGAGGCGTATATGCCGATTACCGACACCTATATTGAAAAGGATGCGCAAATAAACGAGGAGATAGATCGCCTGCGCCACGCTTCCACACAGGCGCTTCTCACCCGTCACGATGTGATTATCGTTGCGTCAGTATCCTGTATCTATGGCTTGGGAAGTCCCAAAGAGTATGAGTCCGAGCATCTTATTTTGAAGCGCGGACAAAAAATGGAGCGCGATGAGCTATTGCGGAAACTCATCTCAATTCATTTTGAACGCACTTCCGCGGATTTAACCCCAGGGCATTTTCGGAGCATCGGCAGCCGCGTTGAAATTATGCC
>CAYISF010000023.1:0-8725 GCA_964366065.1 uncultured Candidatus Saccharibacteria bacterium
CCTTGCGCCTGAAGCGGCATCTGCATAAGCTTTTTGAAGATTGTTCCAAAGAAAAAAATCCGGATGAAAAAGTCTGCCTGTTGCATTTCGTTATCGTCGGAGCCGGGGCCTCCGGAGTGGAGCTCGCCGGAGAACTCGCGCCGTATTCGCGAAAGCTCGCCAAAGAGCACGGCGTGGGAGAGGAGCTCATAACGATTGACCTCATTGAAGCCGCGGGAAGGATTCTTCCGGCTTTGGCGCCGAAAATTTCAGAAAAAGCCGCGAGACGCCTGCACCGCCTTGGCGTAAATATTTTCACCGGCCGCCCCATGGAGGCCCAAAAGCTCGAAGAGATTAAAGTTCGGGGGCTGACCCTGAAAACCGAAACCGTGATTTGGACCGCGGGCATCAAGCCGAACTCTTTGTATCAGAGAATTTCCGGCCTAACCTTTGACCCAAAGGGACGGATTTTGGTGGATGAATATCTCCAAGCCAGAAACTTAAAAAATATTTTCGCGATAGGGGACGGCGCGTCCACCCTTTACTCCGGGATGGCGCAGACCGCGATTCATGACGGCCAAGGTGTTGTCCAGAATATTTTTCGGGATTTAGGGGGCAGACAATTGATTCGCTACCAGCCCAAAAAGCCCTACAACTTCATACCAATAGGTTCGGGTTGGGCCGCGGCCTCGCTGGGTCCGATTACCCTTTACGGTCCGGTGGGATGGTTTTTCCGAAGGTTCGCGGATTTCAGATATTTCCTTTCCATTTTACCTTTCACAAAAGCCCTCCTGGCTTTCCGGAGCGGAAAAACGCTTTGCGAGTCCTGCGAAATTTGCCTGCCGGAAGTTTAAGATGTATCTATGGCGGTGATAATCGGACTTCTTGGAGAAAAACGCGCGGGCAAGGGAACGTTTGTCAAATTGCTGAAAGAGATCGCGCAACCAAAAATAATAGGAGTTGTGCGCTCCGTCGATATTCTTTTTGAAACGCTCAAAATTTGGAAGATCGAGCCCACTCGGTCAAATCTTCAAAACCTTGTTAGGGCCATGGAAGAAAAATACGGCCAAGGAACGCTTACCCAGGCGGTCTATGGCAGGATTATAAATGATTCATCTGAAGTCGTGGTTTTCGACGGGGTGCGCCTGGAAACAGATTTGGTCCTGATACGAAAATTTGAAAAAAATTTTCTCGTGTATGTCACCGCCAGCCCGCGGACGCGCTGGGAAAGAAGCAAAACGGTTTCAGAGAAAGCCGGCGAAAATTTAGCCAGCTTTGAACAATTTATGGACGAGGAGAAAGCCTACACCGAGCAATTTATTTCCAAAATCGGCGCCGCCGCGGATTTTAAAATAATCAACGAGGGCACGATTGAAGATTATCGAAAAGAGGTCAAAAGGTTTTACGACGCCCTTTTGCCTTCTTTAACCTAACGTTTGATTATCAGAAATAAGATTGAGAAAATTACAGCGGTGATTAAGAATCATTTTTTGCATTCGCGGCGCGGAGCTTTAGCGCGAGGCGGAAAAGTTTTTCGTATTCCTTGGCGGAGCGAAGCCACGAGAAGTCCTTTTCCATAGCTGTTTTTTGGAGCTTGGACCAGCTTTTTTTATGGCGCCAGTTGGTAAAAGCCCTCACCACCGCGATTAGAAGCGCGGTCGGTGTCGCTTCTTCAAATAGAAACCCGGTTCCCTTGCCCGTCTCCGGCGCGAAATCATCAATCGTATCGGCAAGCCCTCCTACTTTTCTTGCCACCGGCACGGCTCCGTAGCGCATCGCCTCCATTTGGATGAGCCCGGAAGGTTCAAAGTGGGACGGGACTAAAATCACGTCCGCTCCGGCGAAAATCAGGCGAGGGAGTTCTTCATCAAACTGCAAGTGGGTGCGAACCTCTCCGGGAAATTTATTTTCAAGTTCCTTGAAAAACGACATGATTTCCGGGTCGCCTTCTCCCACGACCACGAGCTGGGCTCCGGCGGTTTTAAGAAAATCTTCGGCCACCGGCTCCAGCAAGTCAAATCCCTTCTGGCTCGTAAGGCGCGAGACGATTCCGGCCAAGAAAATGTCTTTGTCCTGTTTGAGCCCGAAGCGCTTTTGGAGGAAAAGCTTGTTTTCCTCGCGGGCCTGAAGGTTTTTAGAGGTGAAATTTTTTGCCAAAAGCGGGTCTTTGGCGGGGTCCACGGTTTCGTAGTCTATGCCGTTTAAAATCCCGAAAAGCCGCTCCCGTCTTTCTTTTAAAAGCCCGTCCAACCCTTCCCCGAATTCGCCGGTGGTAATTTCTTCGGCATATTTCGTGGAAACGGTATTGATGACGTCCGCGTAGCGAATGCCCCGGCGCATGGCGTTGATGTTTTGCATCCTTTCCGAGAAAAAATCCGGAACAGGGCCGTAGCCGTCGTCCCGTTCCATCTCCGGAATGAAGCGGTGGTGGCGCAAAGGCCCTTGCGATTCCAGATTATGAATGGAAAAGACGGTGGCGAGCTTTCGGAAGCGTTTGTAGTCGCGGTAATCCGTGGCCAGAAAATTGGGAAGAAAGCCCGTCATCCAGTCCGTGGCCACGATTACGTCCGGGAGCCAGTCCGCGCCGTCGTTTAAAAATTCCAAGGCTCCCCGTGACAAAAGCGCGAAGCGGACGGAATCGTCCTTATAGCCATAGGCGTTGGAGCGGAATTCGTAGTATTCCTGGTTTTCCAGAAAGTAAGTGGTCACGGGGCTCTGGGGGTCGGAGGTCTGGTCGTACCTGAAAACATTGCAGGCGAGCTTTTGTCCGTTTTGTTCTGGAGCGGTGGGCACCGCGAGCCCTTCGTATTCCATTTTCAAATCAAATTCCGAGAGCTTGATGGTGCCGTAGCGCGGGATCATTACCCGGGCGTCGTGCCCCAATTCGTTTAAAGCCCGCGGAAGAGAGAACATCACTTCGCCGAGCCCCCCTACCTTGGCGAAAGGGGCTTGTTCCGTGGTGACGAAAAGAATATTAAATTTTTGGCTTTTTGAAAAAAAATTCATCCGATTTTTTGGACTCATGTATTATAGCATGCCGCGTAGAGTTTCAGGTGATCCAAAAGAAGCCGCGGGAAAAGAAAACGTTTCTGAACGCTTTGCCGCGCCTGCCGCCCGAGGCGGTTTCGGAGTTTTTTGTTTTTGACAAGCCGCAGAAGGGCGGCCGCTCCTGCGGGAACGGAAGCGACCAGAAACCCGTTTTTGCCGTTTGTTATCTGCAGCGCAGTGCCGGCGGTGCGCCCGGCGACGACCACTTTTCCTTTCCACATCGCCTCGGTTACGGTAAGCCCGAAGCCCTCGCGTTTGGATTTTTGGATGATGGCGTCCGATGCCGTGAAAAGGGCGTTTATGAAAAGGTCGTTTGAAATTTTTCCGAGTTCCCGTGGGTCCGCAAACAGGAGGACTTTGGGAATTTTCCCCGCGGCCCGCTTCACTTTCTCGAAAATCCGCCGCGCCTCCGGGTCGTCCGCCGCGACAATGAACCCTGCCAGAACGAGCTGGGAGCTCGGGAGTTTTTGCCGGACGATTTTGAAAATTTTAAGGACGCCCAGAGGGTCTTTCCATGGGTCAAAGCGCGAAACCTGCGCGAAAAGAGGGCGGGTGCCGTCTATTCCGAAGTTTTTGAGGAGGCGCCGCGCCCGGGAAAGGCCGAACGGGCGGTTTTTTTCGGAAAAGGGGTCAATGGCGGGCGGGATTACGGCGAGCTTTGACCGGAGAGCATGCGGAAACGCTTTTTTGAAAGCCGGGTTGGAAACGACGATTTTACGGTAAGCGGGGAACGAGAGCCCCAAGAATTTAAAAACTTTCAGGTCGGGACTTGTCAGGTCAAGGTGCAGGCGCAGTACCGCCGGAGTCCCCCTGAAAAGCGCCGCCGCGAGGGCGGCGGGCTGGGGGTCGTGAATCATAAAAAGCCCCGAGGAGTTTTTTGAAAACTTGAGGAGGGCCTGGGCGAATTTCAGGTTCGCGGCCAGATACTTTTTCTTCTCGCTTTTTTTAAGTTCACCCCATCCGCCCTGAAGAAGATTGTGGATTTTTTTTGTGATTTCAAAAAAATCGGGCGGCGCTTGAAGCGTAAGCCAGCGGCTTTTGAGCCCGAGTGAACGCTCCAGAGGTATTTGCGTCCGGAGCATCTCCGCCACGCCCCCGCCGTTAGGGGTGGCATTTATGTGAAAAACGGTTTTCCCTTTTAGTTTTCGCGAAAGCTTGAGGAGGCGGAGATAGAGCGCAGGGTCAAACTTCCGGTACTGCTGAATTCGCAGTTTTCTTAGCCCCTTCTCTTCTTTTAAGGCAATCATTCCTTAATTTATTCCAATCTGGCTAGCGTTTTTTATTTATACTGAACTTGCGTTATATTCAATGAAATCATGGATGGCCACAAAAAAATCGAAGCTTGCGGACGTCTTTAAAACTTTTTGAAATTTCTCGTCCAGCTCGCTCTTAACTTTTTCCAGCAATTTCATTGTTTGTATACTATCATGATTACGCTTAAATAGCCAGCGGAAAATAAAAAACGCCCCGCAGCTGCGGGGCGTTTTTTAGGAAGAAACTAGGCGCGTTTTACGTTTTTCGCGCTAGGTCCCTTTGGAGTATCTTCTGTTTCAAAAGTAACGGCATCGCCTTCGTGGAGGTCGCTCAATTGCACGTCCACCAGAGAATTTCCATGGAAAAATAAATCTTTTTCCATGCCCTCCGCTGTGATGAAGCCGAAACCCTTGTCAGTGATCTTTTTGATGACACCTTTCATATAATCGGTTAATTAACTGCTAAATAAAAAAGCAAAATTTAGAAATTCGACTATTTCGAATCATTGCCCTTTGTTAATCTATAATAGCACATAAACAAAGATTCTCAAATTATTTCTTTTTTTTCTTGTGTTTAAAAAATTCGACTTGGCGCAATCGCTCTTTCGCCCCCACCTCGGTTTTATATCTTCCGAAAACCCTCCCCGTCTTTTCGGACATCACAACGTACAGCCCTTTAATCTTTTTAATCATAAAAATCCGCCCACTACCTGCGGCTATAAAGACCGACCAGCTCGGCTTTATCTAAAATCCGTCCTTCCATTGCTGTTTCGAGAATTGCTTTGTCCACTTGGGGCGAGAGTTCGAAGGTCGTATTCAAAGAATAAAATTTGAAAAAGTAGCGGTGGGTGCCCGAAGGCGGGCACGGCCCTCCGTAGCCGGGTTTGCCGAAACTAGTCGCTCCCTCAACCGCTCCGGCTGGAACGGAATTTTCAGGAATTTCTTTTGTGTCTGGAGAAATGTTCCACAAAGTCCAGTGCACCCAAGTTCCTCGGGGCGCATCAGGGTCGTCCATTATTAAAACCAAACTTTTCGTTGCTTCTGGAACGCTTTCAATCTTTAGGGGCGGGTTTATGTTCTCGCCGTCGCAGGTGTATTTAGAAGGGATTTTTTGATTGTGTTCAAAGGCCGGGCTTCCCAGCTTCATAATAATGAAACTACAATTTTCCGTTCCCTTGGGCCGTCGAATTCAATCAAAACCACTTTTTGCCAAGTGCCGAGATTTAATTTTCCATTTTCAACTGGCAGAGTCAAAGAAGTGCCGATAAGAGAAGATAAAATATGGTCAGGCATGTGCTCCGGGTCATGCGGATGGCGGAATTTTAATTTTGAAATCATTTTCTCAAAGGCCTCGAGATAATCCTCGTCCGTCCCGCCTGGATCCAGGTCAGCGGTCATAAGAGAGGCCGTAGTGTGAGTCAAAAAGAGATTACAAATCCCTTTTCCTGCAGTAAATTTCTTCAACTCTGCATTTACTTTCTCTGTGATGTCTACAATCTCTTTTTCCTTTCTAGTTTTGATAATCATTTGCTTCCTTGATTATCTCCAAATTGCAGCTTTTATGCTCCCGCCCATTCGACATTAGCTCAGGGCGCCCTGAAGGATTTGAAGGGCGGCACCAGGCCTCGCATTTTTCCGCCGTCTCCTTTTGGGCGTATTTCAATCCGCACTCCTCGCATTGGTAGAGTTTTTGGCCGTCTTTATCAACTTCTTTTACCATATGTTTTCATTTTTACATTTTTTAAATTCTGGCGCGAGCGAAAATGCACTGGCGTCCGGTAAGCCGTCCTTCCTTTCCTTCTTCCAACTTTTGCATAATTTTTCATCTTTCCCACTCTTTAATGTCGGGCGAAAAATCAAGCTGATAATCCGGAATGCCCAGAGAAAGGCCGAATTCTATCGCCTCGTCGTATTGTTCTTTTTTACTTCGGTCAACTTTGAAAACTTTGTCGCGGAAGATGATGAAATGAAAAGAATCATTTTTGAAATCCGCATACCAAGAACCGTTGTGTTCAGCATCAATGGCTTTGCTGATTTTTTCCGAAATTTCCGCGGCCTTATCTTCAGGAATTTCTACAGTATGCAGCGTCCATTGTTTTATCCTCGGCGTTTTGTGTTTTTCGGTAACCGGCTCAACTTTTGTGCTCAAAATCCGCACCTCCTTTAAAACATCTTTATCCTCTAAACTTTCTTCAATTATCACTCCACGGTAGGGCATAAGTTTACTTGTAGTGAGCTAGTCGAACCATTCTCCTAATTTTTGTTGGATAGATCATATTGACTGGCATTTACTAACGATAGAATCTAGGATTGGCTTTGTACTCGAAGCCGCATCAAGCATTTCTTTGTATAAATTATTTGGTATTAAGATTAACTCTTGTCGCATTCTATTTATATTATTTAGCACGCCTAATTGAATGGTAAGAGCCGCATATAAATCTTTGCATTCTTGTGATTTGTTCAAATGAATATAGTCCCAAAACTCTACATAACTTCTTACCGAAAAATCTCTCCAGAAAACTGTTTTCGAATCATTAGTTAAATCGCTAATAACGCTTTGTAAATGAGAATCATTTCTATTGTTTTCTTCTTTTAAGGACACTTCATATTTTTTAAAGGAATTTACGGTTTGCATAGAATCCTGTAGAAAAAATAACAGGATTGGAATAATAATAGCGAGAATCGCCAAAAATATCTGATGCTTCTCTAGCCATTTAGAGCCTCCGGTTTTGAAGTAAATATAAAAAGTTATTAACCACAGAGCATAAACAGTTAATAACCAGAGTAGGTTGATTGCAGGAATATTTAGGAGATAAATAATGATATACTTTGTGAACCATAATTCAAAAACTACTAAGGTAACTAATAACCAATTCTTTTTAAGAATCTGATAAAGGGGATTACCACACCTATTTACAATCTCTCCTAATTTTTTTGTTGGCCAAGGCATTTTAGTATAGTAAGACATCCAATACCGAAAGAAAACCGAAAGTTATCCACAAGTGTAAGATGTGAAGAAATTGTGAACAAAATATAATTAAAATATGACCCTTACTCCTCGGCAGAAACAGGTACTGGATTTCGTAACCTCCTACAGCAAAAAACGCGGCTTTGCGCCTTCGCTGGAAGATATACGAAAGCGCCTGCGCCTTTCCTCTGTTTCCAATATACATCAACATATTGAAACGCTGCGAAAAAAAGGATATCTGGAAAAACAGAAAAATCAACGTCGCGGCATTGAAATACCAACAATTGACGAGTTAATAAAAGTCCCGATTGTGGGAACTATTGCTGCTGGCCAGCCGATAGAAGCGATAGAAATGCCAGATTCAACGACCACGGTTTCAAAAAGAGAGATACCGACAGGTAGACATTACGCCTTGCGCGTTCAGGGCGAAAGTATGATTAAGGAAGGCATATTTGATGGCGATATTGTCATAATTCGTAAACAGGAAACCGCTGATGACGGTCAAACCGTTGTTGCGATTATTGACGACAACGAAGCCACCCTCAAAAAAATTTATAGAGAAAAAGGACGTTTTAGATTACAACCGGCTAATCAAACCATGCTCCCGTTTTATCGTAAAGAAGTAGAAATACGGGGCGTTGTCGTAAAAATTGTAAGAAATTTTGAGGGAAGCGCTCAAAATTCGCTCGCCCGCAGAAAAAAAGAATTTTTGAATCGGATAAGAAGCCAGAATGACAACAGTCAGAACAAATATAAAAGAGTCGTAGAATCTCCTATAAGATATGCGGGAGGTAAAAGTTTAGCGGTTGGTCACGTCATTGAACTTCTGCCCGACAACATAAGAAGGGTAGTCTCTCCATTTTTCGGAGGCGGCTCGATTGAAATAGCTATAAATAAATATTTGGGCTTGGAGGTTATAGGTTATGACATTTTCGATATTCTTTGTAATTATTGGAAGTTCCAAATAGATAAGCCAAAATTCCTTTACGACAAGCTTAAAAGATTAAAACCCAACAAAGAGACTTTCGAAAAAATAAGACTGATTCTAAACGACGTCTGGAGAGGGAGGGTTAAATTAGATCCCGCGACCTTGGCAGTTTATTTTGTCTATAATTTTAATTTGTCCTATGGCCCAGGTTTTATGGGCTGGTCTTCGGATATTTATTTAGACGAGGAAAAATATAAAAGAATGATAGGGCGAATAAGAGATTTCGCTCCTCAAAATCTAAAAATAGGATGTGCTGATTTTCGAGAAGTAATAAAAAACCATCCGAATGACTTCCTGTATTGCGACCCCCCTTATTATATCGGAAAGGATTCGAAAATGTTTAAAGGCATTTATCCCATGAGGAATATCCCCGTTCACCACAACGGATTTCCTCATGAAGCCTTGAGAGATTTATTAAAAAACCACAAAGGGGGTTTTGTCCTTTCATATAATAACTGCCCGACCATCAGAGAAGATTATAAAGAATTC
>CAYISF010000023.1:8735-10289 GCA_964366065.1 uncultured Candidatus Saccharibacteria bacterium
TTTCCTAGCTTGCAGTACACGATGGGCGTAGGAGAAAGAAGAATTGGATTAAATAGGAAAAATGGTAACGGTAATCACGTAAAAGAATCGCACGAGATAATTATTTACGGTCCACCTAGAGTTTAAACCTCGTTGTCGCTTTCCCATAGGTAACTATTCGGTCGGATTTTCTCATCTCTTTGTTTATTTTCTTTCTAAGTAAATCTAAAGTCTTTTCGCGGTCCATCCAGAATTTAACCTGTCTGTAATGAATCTCGCTATCGTTTCTCATTTCAATCTCGCCGATTGAGATGTCTCTATCGGATAATTTGAAAATAACTTTTTGGTCGTCCATCTGATCTTTTTGGGCGGCCTTGGAATTGGCTACTTTAGTCGCCGCTTCAATCGTTCTAATTACTTCTTCAGCATCAAAGATATGAAATAAGTTATTTTCTTTTATCGCCAGGTAATCCACTTCACTGCTATGAAAAATTGCCTCCTGAAGGAAAATTAGTTTATTGCTATGCAAGAAAGAAGAATTTGACCCTGCTAAAAAATCTTTAAGATCGCGCATTCTAGGCTGTAAGTTTAGTTTAAATCTTCTCTTATCGCGCAGATATTTCTCCCGTTTTTCTGGGAAGCTGTCTATGCAATCCATAAATAAACTTGCTCCCGGAAAACCAATACTATCCTTAAATCTTTTTCTCCCATAAAGAAATATTTGCCATTTTTTCTCGCCGCTTTTAACTGAGTGAATATTACCTTGTTTGTCCACAACGTCTTTTTTCCTCGCCCCCGGATAAATTTGACCTCCTACAAGTTCAGCAAATTCTTTCTCTGCTTCATGCCCGGCAAGTCTAACTCTCCGGGCGGCTTCCGTTGTCATAGCTCGGCGCTTTCGGATGAGTTTCATTCTTCTTGTCATAAAACTACTTTAATTATCGAGGGCTCATAATTCATTGTACTTCGTGTGTTTCCCCTTCGCTTTCTCAACTGGGTATTTTTGCTCGTTTATCTTAATTTTTTTCTCGGAAGCATCGAGAATATCTAGATCCAAATCGTGCGCCAAGATGAGTACCCAATTAAAAACATCGGCAAGTTCTTCTCCAATTTCATCTTTGTGAGTCCTGATATATTCCTCAATTTCTTCTTTGCTTTTCCATTGGAAATGTTCCAAAACTTCAGCCGCTTCCAGGGTTAAAGACAACGCCAAATCCTTCGGATTATGAAATTGTTGCCAATCTCTTGCGTTTCGAAATTCGATGAGTTTTTTAGTAAGTTCGTTTATATCGGGCATGGCCTCATTCTAAGCCCGTTTTTGGCCGGAGGCAAAAAGTGTTAATATGAAAGATATGAAAAACTTTGCTTTGCCGATAGGTTTGTTTTTAATCCTGGCCGCGACAGCGGCGGCCCAGACCGGAACAGGAACCGTTTCTCCAGGAACCGCGGGCAATCAAGCCGACGAAATTGTTCAGTTTAATAATCTCCGAATAACCGAAATTGTCTCCTCAAGCGAGCTTCGGGCGGTAATTAATTATGATGTTCCTAATCCCTGCCTAAAATTCGAATCCCTCG
>CAYISF010000024.1:0-10241 GCA_964366065.1 uncultured Candidatus Saccharibacteria bacterium
GTTTATCTTTTATCCACTCAGCCACATCTCCAATATATTTCAAATTGTCGCTCCTCCATACTGTCGGAGACTGTGGCCTCGTGGTTGCCACCTCACACTGATTACAGTGTTCAGATAAAAGCTAAAGCAGTTTATCTTTTATCCACTCAGCCACATCTCCAATATATTTCAAATTGTCGCTCCTTTTTATAACTCATCAATCCTAACACTTTTTTGCATTTTTAACAAAAATTGATATACTGGGCAAGTTCTTTTCGTTTAATCAATTTCTAATTATATTTCAGGGCTCTATCGTCTATCGGCTAGGACATATCCTTCTCAAGGATAGAAGCGGGGTTCGACTCCCCGTGAGGTCACAAAATTTTACTACTGGGGTCAAGCTCGGTATTGAAGCAAGTTTAGTAACTTGTGACCATGTAGGTAGTGAATGCGGAGCATACGACTAGAAAGTGCGGAGGATATTTTTTCATTATCCACGTCTAGCACGTTTTTAATTTGTTGACTTTTAATTTTGGGTGTATAATACGCTCACCTCGTTGAGGTGGCTGGTATGGACAATTACTCGATAACGAAAGTTTAGCGGAAGCGAAAGCTCTAGTGGCGGGTACTTGCAGGGTCGGAAGACCTTGCAATACGCAGGGTTGTTAGCGGGTAACCGTTTTTCGACCTCAAGTACCAGCCAGTAGAGCTTTTTTTATTAGGTAATCCCTTTTGCGCACTGCTAATTGCGTAACGGGGGCGACTTAGTAGAACAAGTCCGTTCCCCAACGGCAATAACCCATACGGAAATGATAAAATTGGTTATTGGTGAGGCACAGAAGTGCTTCATCGGAGACGATAATTTTTGGCGGTGTAACTTTGTCATACGCAATGGCAAGGAAATACGTTCCAAAAAAGGTAAGTGGTTGCGCTTCCCAGCTCTGCCGTCAACTATCGTCAGGAAACGGAAATCGCCTAAGGAAGAATCCTTAGGCGACCCAGAAAACTCGTAGCACGATGCACGGTTTTCGCACATTCACCCCGCAAGGGGTGTTTGTGTTTATTAAATTATACTAAACTAACAAACCCTAAAGCTATCAAATATCAATAAAAAAACAAGTAAATTGTGGATAAATAAAAAATACCTTATAAAAAGCTTTAAAAAAAAGCTAATTTTACACTTTACTTGATTTTTATCAAAAAAAATGTTATAATCGCATTAAATGAAAACCTATGACCCTAGGGCTCTGAAAATTTATGTCGACGGATCAGCTATTCCTAATCCAGGAGTAGGCGGGCTAGGGATAGTCGTTGAATACCCAGATGAATTAGAGCTAAAAAATACAGAAATTAGCGAGGGGTATTTTGAAACAACTAACAACAGGATGGAACTTTTAGCGTGCATACGCGCATTTCAGTGGTTACGTAATAACGAAAGAAAGGTAGAAATAACAAGAGCAATAATAATTACCGATTCTGAATATGTGTACAATAATAAAAATAATGCCTCTTATTGGAAAAAAAATGGATGGAAAACTAAAGAAGGAAGACCTTACGAGAATGAAGATCTTTGGGATAATTTTTTGAAAGAGATGGTAAAAACCGGAATACGTACAGATATTGAAGTGGAAGAAGGGAAAACAAGAGAAATATTAAATCGTGTAGATGCTTTAGCAAAAAATGGCGCAAAAAATCCAACTAGAGAAGATTTTGGGTATAAGAAAGGCAAAATCACTGCAACCAGAACTAGCAATAAAAAGGGAGCTACTTTATTTCCTGCAAATAACCAAATCGAAATAATACGTTTTTATAGATATAATATTAAAGGAAAACTAGAAGATAAGGTATATAAAATAACATTTGATTTATATTCGAAAAAAGAAAATAAATTTATTGAAAAATATTTTGCCTATATATCAAAAACATATGACTGGCATCGTAATCACTGCTATCTTGTAAAGTTTAATGATAATCCCCACTTCCCTAAAATAGAGAGGATAAAATCTATAAAATACCCAAAAGTTAAAAAATCATACCCCCGCCCCCAGAAAAAGCACGTTCGCTTTGGTAAGCTCAGTATCTCGTCGTCGTAACTCCTCGACAATAATCCCTCCCGATTAGAAGTTCCCGCCCTCCTCCTCGACAATAATCCCTCCCGATTAGAAGTTCCCGCCCCAAGGTGCTCACCGCACTCGCTTTTTAGCGAGGGCGACTTCTTAACGGGACTTCGCAAAAAAAGCGCCCGCGGCCTAATAAATAGACCGGGGCGCTTTCCATATCGCTGGCTTGAAAAAAATCACAAAACCCGTGATACCAAATCAAGGCCAATGTATATGACGAGAAGAACCAATAGAATTGGAAGCAATAGAAGACGTATGCGAAACATAAAAAACCTCCTTGTCTTTGTTCGGGTTAAACAGCAATGAATTTTTTAACTGTCTGCAGTTATATCACTTTATAAAATATTTGTCAAACAAAACAAAAGCCCCGCGAACGGGGCTTTTTCAAATCATTTTTCCGGCGAAAATTACGGAAACCACCAAACATCATCTCCTTCGATAATGATACCAATGAGTATCATCACCGAGAAAAAGATGAGCCACGCGGCAAAAAACATGCCGAGGGTGATGGTGGACAATACGGAAAAAAGAACCGCCGCCAGCATCGAAAAAAAGACGATGCGAGGAAAAGTGAAAAATTTCAGGTAAATCCTGCGCATACCCTTTATTGCTTTTATGCGCTGGCGGTAAAAACGCTGGTGGTAAAAAACCGTATTTATCTGCATATTCCCTCCTTTAGAAAATTCACCGGTCAAATATCTTGCCAAGCTAGAAAGTACCAATAAATTACCTTTTTGTCAACCCCTCACCTCCTTTTCCACACCCTGTCTCACTAAATAATTTCTCTTAATCTAATTTCGTGCTAAAATTTTAATAGTAATACTTTCGGAGGAGGTGGCTATGAAAAAGTTCTGGAAGAGAGGCTTTGAGTTCCTGATTAAGCATGACGTTATTGAACCCTTGTTCGATAGCGAATACCCAACCTTGAGCAAGGCCTGGGTGGAAGCGTTCAAAAAACTTGCTGACAATCAGAAACTTGCCGGCAGTCAGGCAAACAAGCATTTCCTGATGAGCCCGGGCGCGCCCGTTTTCTTTAAGTACAAAGTCCATCCGCAAAAAGCAATATTGCTCTTTTTTTGTTGGTTGCGGCAAGGTCTGATACGCAACGGCTAGTTTGCCAAAGTTTTATTTGAAAAGCTCTGTCCTTCGGCGGAGCTTTTTTATCTTTGATTAAACAATTCCCGACGCTAATATTTCACTTAGCGTCGGGACCATTCTTTATCCCGATTAGAACCTGCGGTCTTTCAAGAAAGACCTGCTGCTAACGGGACTGCCATTCCTTGTCTTGCCTTACCAAAAGTTTCTCCTTATCCTCCGGATGAAGCATAACCTCTTCCACCGCGCGTTCCATTCTAATGCTCTGTGACCCTTTGATAAGCGCCACATCCCCCGCCTGTAAAATCCCCTCCAGATGTTTTCCCGCCTCCCTGCTGTCTTCAAATTGAAAAATATTTTTCTCGTCCAAGCCGGCAATAAGCGCGCCTAGGGCGATGCCGCGCGCGCGGATACCGACGGTAATTAAAATATTACAAATTTTTCCGGCAATCTCGCCGATGCGCCTGTGCTCATCCGTGGAATACTTGCCGAGCTCAAGCATATCCCCGAGCGCGGCTATTTTCCTTCCCTTTATGGCAAGTTCATGGAGCGCTTCAAGCGCTATTTCCGCGGGAAGAGGCGAAGCGTTGTAAGTATCATCGATGATAAGCGTATTCTTCACTCCCGGGATAAGCCGCATCCGCCCCGGCGGCGAGTCGTACAAATAGAGCGCTTCCACCATCGTTATCATATTTAAGCCAAGCGCTTTGCCTAAGGAGAGCGCCGCCATAGCATTATACTCCGGGCTTTTGCCAAGCGCGCCTTTTAAGCGAATCGGAACGCTGTTTCCGTCGTAATCAACCTTAAAAGTAACGCCGACCGGACGCTCGTTGCCACTTTCTCCTTCGTACAGCACCAAAGGGTACGAACCGACGAGAGACGCCTCTTCTCTAAAACCGTAGGTCACCACGCGCGCTTTCGTTTTTTCTCTTACGGCAAGCGCTTCCGGGTCGTCGTGGTTTAAAATTAGATATCCGTCCGGACGAAGAACGCGCGCGAATAAGGCATCTTCTTCATTGACCGCCTGAGGCGACGAAAAATATTCCACGTGCACCGGTATCTTCGGGAAAGCGGTGATGATGTTCATGTCGGGAGTAAGCCACTTTGCGATTTTCCGAATGTCGCCCGGGCGGTCGGCGCCGACTTCCAGAATAAGCCACTCCGGATACTTTTTTCGGTTCACGAGAAGCGACAGGCCGTCAAGAATGTTCAATAGCCACAAAAACGGATTATTCCACGCGTTCGGGACTCCGAGAATGGTCAACGGAATTCCGATTTCGCTGTTAAAACTCTTTTCGCTTTTCCTGACGAAAAAAAACTTGGAAAGCACCGCGAAGACGGCGTCCTTGGTGCTAGTTTTTCCGACGCTTCCGGTAATGGCGATGATTTTGGGCTTGTATTTCCACAAAATCAGCTTGGCCTCAGCGAGCAGTATGGCGGTTATTATGTTTTTAAAAAAGTTTTTTAGCATTTTTTACTCCATTTTATCTGTCCGGCGGCAACTCGTAGTAGTTTATCAGAAATTTGGTTAAATTCATGAACGGCGCCGTGAGCGTGTGCGAAGCATAGATTTCTCCCCGCGGGTCTTCGGTAAACAGAAAAATAAGAAAAGTCGGATTATACGCCGGGAAATAGCCGAAGAACGAGTGTCGAAACCGGTCGTCGTAATATCCCGAGCCGTCTTCTTTTCCAAGTTGGGAGGTTCCCGTTTTCGCCGCGATACTGTAGTTTTGCATCTTGACCGTACCGCCCAAAAGCGCCTTATCCACGACTTTAACGAGCATTCTGGTGATTTCCTCGGAAGTCGCGGGCTTTAGCGCCTGACGCCCCTTGGGATAGGAAATAACGGATGAAAGTCCCGTCTTATAATCTATCCTTTGGGCGATATGCGGCGTAATCAAGTAACCGCCGTTCGCAATCACGGAAAACGCGCGGGCGGCGGTGATGGGAGTAATCGCTATGCCCTGGCCGAACGCGGCGGTGGCATATTCAATATCACGGTTGGTGTCCAAGTTTGAAATAAGATTTCGCCCCTCTCCCGGCAGGTCTATGCCGGTCTTCTCTCCGAATCCGTAGGCCAAAAAATAATTCTTAAACTGCTCATGCCCCAGCTTTTGCATGACGAAGACCGCGCCGGTGTTTAGCGACTCGTCAAGCACCTGCTGCATGTCAACAACACCGCGCCCTTTTTTGTCAAAGTTGTAAATGGTGCGGCCGCTAAGCGTGAGCGAACCTGTATCGTTATAGGTTGTTTTGGAGGTAATCGCGCCGGCATCAAGCGCGGCGGCTATGGTAAGAGCTTTCACGATGGAACCCATTTCGTAATTCCCTTCCACCATCTGATTGTTGAACACGCTGACATCCTTAACTTCCTGGAATCTGTTAAGGTCAAAAGTCGGGACTTTTGCCATTGCGTAAATACTGCCATCTTTAGGATTAATGATGATGCCTCCGGTAATCTTGGAATTATATTTGTCTTCCACGGCCAGAAGTTCGCTCTCTAGCGCGTTTTGAATAGCCGGGTCAATCGTCGTTACCAAGTCCCCTTCACGCTTATCCGCCTCGGTGAAAAGAGAATCCTTCAAATTGGCGAATACTTCGGCAAAAAAATTCACATATAAATTACTTCCCTGCCGGCCTAAAACATCGTTATAGTAACTCTCAAGGCCGTAGCGGCCGGTGAGATTGTCCCCTTTGTAAGCGACAAACCCGAGAACATGCGCCGCAAGCGGTCCAGCCGGATAGAAACGCCACTTTTCTTTATAGAGAGAGACACCGGAAAGTTTAAGGGAGTTCAATTTATCGGCGTTTTCCTTGGAAATACGGCGCGCCACCTCTTCATAGGGGTCGTCTTTTTTCCCGGCCTTAGCCATGAAAGAGTCGCGGTCGAGCAAAATAACCGAAGAAATCCCCTCCCAGGTCGTCGTGGCATCTTTGATTTCCTTCGGGTTAATCGCTAAAAAGTAGCCGCTTTGAAGAGTAGCGGCGGCTATAAGATTTCCGCCGCGTTCCTGAAACGATATGGTTCCTCTATCAAAAACATTCGCGGACGGCACGGCATATTGGCGGTCGGCGCTTTCGCTATATTCGCTGCCGTGGATAATTTGAACATAAAAGAGCCGCGTAACAATAAGCGCGGCCACGATAAACGCGAAAAGCGACAATAATCGTATTCGGTTGATACTAATCATGCTTTCCTGGCGTTTTTGCGCCTATTAGTTATTTGGGGCAAACGAGAGCGGTTTAGCGGACGGCACAAGGGAAGCAAAAGTCGTGTTCTTGGAATCCTTAAACCCCAGAGAATAAGCCAATCCGAGATTGATTTTATTGCTTTCAGAAAGGTAAGAAAGCACAAGTTCGTTCACCCGAGAACCCTGCGCGCGGTTCGCGTTCTCCAGATTTTTGCGGCCAACAATATTCACGGTGGTCTGGATTACGAATATCAAATAAAGAATTATGGAAAATCCCAACATTGTCGTGAGAAAAAGGAATGCCTTTCGTTCAACATGGCCTTCCATGAGCGAGATGGTTCTATTATTAAATTGTATGGTGTATTTTTTCATTTATGGGACCTGTCCAGTAGCGTGCTTTGCTCTGCTACTGGATTTTTTCTACTACGCGGAGTTTGGCGCTTCGCGCTCTGGGATTTTCTTTAGCTTCGTTATCGGATGGCGTAATTGGTTTCTTGAAAATAATCCTGAAAACTCCGCTTTTGGACAACTCTTGAAAATATTTTTTGACGATGCGGTCTTCCAAGCTGTGAAATGAAATGACCGCGATGCGCCCGCCCTTCCTTACCGACTGCGCGGCTTTGGTCAGTCCTTCGGAAAGCGCGCCAAGTTCATCGTTTACGGCTATGCGGAGCGCCTGGAATGTTCTGGTCGCGGGATGAATCCGTCCTTTTCTGTACCCCGCCGGAACGGAACTCATGATGATATCGCGAAGTTCCGCGGTCGTCCGGATGATTTCTTTTTTCCGCGCCTCCGTTATTCCCTCCGCGATGCGTCTGGCGAACCTCTCTTCGCCATACTCCCGGATAATGCGCGTAATTTCTTCTTCATCCCAGCTATTCACGATTTCAAGCGCCGTCAACTGCCCCAATTTCGGGATGGCGCTAAAGGTCATAAGAAGGGGCTCGTCGCGCTTAAAAGAAAATCCTCTGCCGGATAATTCAAGCTGGTCCGAGCTTAAGCCGAGGTCAAAGAGCACTTTGTCCACTCCGTCTATCTTCGCGGAAAGAAGCACCCGGTCCAATTCCCTGAAATTGGATTCTTCAAGAATCACTTCCGCTTCCGCTTCGGGGAGACGACTCCGCGCGTTTAGGAGAGCGTTTTTATCTTCGTCTATTCCGATGAGATGCCCGCGCTTCCCTATTTTTTCTATGATGGCCAAGCTGTGTCCGCCGCCGTTTATGGTGCAATCAAGCACCGTCTCCCCTTTTTTCAGGTTGAGTGCTTCAATCGCTTGGTGTAAAAGAACTGATTTATGCATACTTACAGCGCCCCCAACTCGCCCAACTTCTCGGCCACGACATCCGCCTCGTTCCCGATGCGGGATTTGCATTCGTTCCAGGCCTTGTCGTTCCAAATTTCCAGCCGGCTGTACATGCCGACGATAACCACTTTTGCTTTCAGGCCGGCGAATTCTTTCTGAAACTCCGGTATAAGAATCCGTCCGAGCGCGTCCACGTCCACTTCCACCGCGCCGCCTAAAAGAAAGCGATTGAAACTCCGCGTGTCAGTTTTGCCTACGGAGAGATTTGCCAGCTGCTCCGCCATTTTTTTCCACTGTGCCTGCGTGTAAACAAAGAGGCATTTGTCCAAGCCGGTTGTAACGACTATTTTCTTGCCGAGCTCTTTGCGGAATTTTGCCGGCAGCGAGAGCCGTTTCTTGCCGTCAATTACGTGAATGTGCTCGCCTATTAGCATGATTGATTTTTAAGGAGTGGAACGACTATAAAAATCATTACCCAGCCCATTTTTCCTTCCGCTTTTCCTATTGTAATAATCTCCACCTCGAACATTTTTTATTTTAAAAAATTATTCAGAGGGTAAATGGGCTAGGTGGAATTCGCTCCGCTTTCGCGTCGCTCCACTCTATCCCACTTCATACCATTATATTCCACCGGCCCCCACAAAGCAAAAGAAGAGTTATCCACAGGGGAAAAGCCAAGACCTTAGGCCTTGGCTTTTCCTTAAGAACCCAAGGTTCTCAACGCCCTCGAGACACTCGGGCTGCTTTCCTTCACGGGGAAACTACAGTTTCCCCGACCCCTTTCGTCCCTGTTTTACAGGGTAGTAGAGAGTACTAACTACCCTGCTGGCAGGGTTGATAGATAGGGCTAAAACAAAGAAAAACCTTTTGAAATCAAGCCTAAGAAAAAAGGCCCGTAAAAACGGGCCTTACCTGCGGGCGGCAACTTTACATAAACAAAAGTGTGGTCACGCCGGTTATATATTTCTTCAGATTTTCCTCTCCGCCGTGATAAGAACGGTCCCTCACGGTGAAATTAAACTTTGTGAATTTTTTGTTGAGAACTATTTTTTTCCTGGTACAGGTGAAATCAACAGAAATTTCGCAGAACGGATACACCGGCCGGTGAAATTTCACCTTGTCCATGCCGAGGAAAATAATTCCGTCGAAAAATTCCGTTGCCACCGCGCCTAGTGCAGAGAGTACCTGAAAACCCGGTACCACTACCGACGAAAACTCAGCTTTGTGCGCCCGGTCGGGGTCGGTGTGAATCGGATTGGTGTCTCCCGTAAGCACGCAGAATTTTTTTACCTTGTCCTGGTCAAACCGGAAGGCATCGCCGATGTACCTGATGACAAAACCTTCATGCAAGTCATCAAATGCTGATTTCTTCGGCGCGGCGGCCACAACGAGATTCCCGGATGGTTTCATAGAATCTTCCTCCTGTTGGTTGAAGTGATAAAAAAACGCCTAATTCCGGCGCTTAAACTACACTAAAAACGGGAAAATTGCAAGACCCTAATCTTTCGGCCGGAGCGTCGGGAATAAAATAACTTCGCGGATATTCTTTTGGCCGGTGAGTAACATCACCAGGCGGTCAACACCAAGCCCTACCCCGCCTGAGGGTGGCATGCCGTATTCCATCGCCTCCAAATATGTCTCGTCCGACGGCGATACTTCCGCTTCCCCTTCCCTGCGCTTTTTATCCTGTTCAAGATAGCGTCCGCGCTGGTCAATCGGGTCGTTCAGTTCGGAAAATGCATTTACTATTTCAAGCCCTCCCACAACAAGCTGAAAACGGTCTATCAGGTCCGGATTGTTTTCTTTTCTTTTTGCGAAGGGAGAGGAAACTGCCGGGTAATCAATAATGAATGTCGGCTGGATAAGTTTCGGGCGGCAGGCCTTTTTGTAAATGTTATCCATTATCTTTTCCCGCGCTTCAGCGCCGGACACGGGCACCGCTAACTGCTTGGCCTTAATTGCCAGTTCTTCGCGGGTTATAGAATTCGGATTGATAATCAAAGCGTAGCGCTTGAGCAAATCAAAATATGCCACTTTGGCAAATTTTTTACCGAGGTCTATTTTTTGCCCGTCGTAGAAAATTTCATTTTTCTTAACCGTTTTCTTCACTACCCGCTTCACCAATTTTTCCACAAAAACCATTTGTTTATCGGCATCGCTATAGGCCTCGTAATACTCAAGCATGGTGAACTCCGGATTGTGGGTTACATCAATACCCTCGTTCCGGAAATTCTGACCCAGCTCGTAAACCTTATGAAAACCGCCGACCAGAAGTTCTTTCAAATAAAGTTCCGGGGCAATTCGCAGATACAGGTCAATATCAAGCGCCTTGTGGTGTGTTTTAAACGGCTCCGCCAGCGCCCCTCCCGGAAGGGGTTGGAGCATCGGTGTCTCCACTTCCAAGTAGCCCTCTTCGGAGAGCGCTTTGCGAAGTTCCGAAATAATCTCCGAACGGAGAACGAAGCGTTCCCTCACTTCCGGGGACATTAAAGTATCCAAATAACGCCGGCGGAAGCGTTCCTCCACATCCTGCAATCCGTGCCATTTGTCCGG
>CAYISF010000025.1:0-10123 GCA_964366065.1 uncultured Candidatus Saccharibacteria bacterium
GCGTTGCTGCCACTTGACGCCACATAGGCGTAGTTGCCGGAGACGAAGACGGAGATTGGGTATGAGAGCGCCGCGCCGCCCTGGCCGTTGGTGATTTTCCCTTTGTGGACCGGAGCGGCCGGATTGGAAATGTCCACGATTTCCAGGGCGTTGCTGCTATATGACGCCACATAGGCGTAGTTGCCGGAGACGAAGACGGAGAATGGGTTTGCAAGCGCCGCGCCGCCCTGGCCGTCGGTGATTTTTCCTTTGTGCGCCGGAGCGGCCGGATTGGAAATGTCCACGATTTCCAGGGCGCTGCTGACATTTGACACCACATAGGCGTAGTTGCCGGAGACGAAGACGGAGCGTGGGGTTGCAAGCGCCGCTCCGCCCTGGCCGTTGGTGATTTTTCCTTTATGCATCGGATTGGCCACTCCCCCGTCTATAATTGTCGCAGTAGAAGAAGCGATGAGGAAAAAGGGAGTAGAAGTGGGGCCTCCGGGTATGGATGAAGCGGCGACGGCGAAATACGGAGTGAGTTCATTCACGCCGTTGCCGGTAATGGAGAGTTTGGCGTACGGAGAAGTGGTTCCGCCGATTCCCACATTTCCCGCCGGATTGATTATGAAAGAAGTGGCCGAAGACGAGCCGACGACGAACTGATTGGTGTCCCCCGCCAGAGGGTTCACGGCAAGGCGAGCCCAGGGAGTAGAGGTTCCGACTCCGACGTTGCCGCTTGAGTTTACGATGAGTGCGTTACTGCCGACACTAAGAAGCGAGGAGAATAAATTGGTTGAGCTGGCGGTGGTCGCAAAGAAGTTGGTTGAAGTGGCGTTGGTCGAAGTGGAGTTGCCGACGTTCAAGAGAGAGACGGTGGAGGAAGCGGAAGAGAAGAAACCGTTGGTGAAGCCGATGATGGTGGAGGTGGAAGCGCCGTAGGAGGTGGTAGTGAAAGGATAGCTGAAGGTGGCGCAGGTGGCGCAGGAGAGAGTCAGGGAGCCGCCCAGGGAGACACTGCCTCCTCCGGAGAGAGGGCCGTTGGTGTTGAGAGTCAAGGAAGAGTTCTGCAGCTGGGCATTGCCGATAGTGGAGGAAGCGATGACTTGGCCGTTTCCGTTCACCGAAAGGAGGGAGTTGGTTAAGCCGGTGAAGGCCAGGTTGGTGGTGGTGGCGTTGGTGGTAGTGCCACGGGTAGCGGTGTAGTCGGTGAAAGCGGCCACGGAGGCGGACAGGGTGTCGATGACACCGTTTGTGGTACGGAAAATACTCGTAAAGAAATTGGTCGAGGTTGCCTCACCCGCAACGAGTGAAGATGAGTACAAATTCGTCGAAGTTGAATTGGTCCCCGTCGCATTAACGAAAGTGAAATTCTGTATCGTTGATGAGCTATTGACCAAAAGATTACCTAAAGTGGCAAGACTAGAGATTGTTGCCGTGCCAGTTGCAATCAAATTACCGCCGAGGTATGAATCACCGGCTACGGAGAGCTTATTGAATGGCGTGGTAGTTCCTAAACCGAGATTCCCGGAAATAAATATATTGCCGATGACTTCAAGTTTAGCCAATGATGTAGTGGCGGCGGCCCCGATGAGCACCTGATTAGTGGTAGTAGCAAGCTCTACACCGGAACCGTTAAAAAATATCCAGTCTGTACTACCACCAGTTCCCAAGTCGTTTTGGCATAGAACATTGCCGGAAGAATCAGTAGTAAGTTTCCCGCCAGATGAGAATATAGAGCAATTGTATCCGGAAAGCGCTAATTCGCTACCGACTGCAAGCCCTCCGGCAAAAGTGCTGGTGGAAAGATTAGTGACGGAAAGATTAGTCGCCGTGGTGGTACCGAGGGTAGCTGAAGAAGTAGCAACGAACAAACCACCTGTCAGAATAGACGCATACAAATTGGTGCTGGTCGCATTTGTAATAACGAGGGAGGTGCCTGTCGCCGACGTGAACGAAAGGTTCGTAAGCGCCGCCCCTCCGCTTACCGTTAAATTTGAAACATTTAGAGAGCCGAAGGTGGTCGCGCCGGAGATGGCAAGCGAACCGAACTGCGCACTTGAATTACTGACAACCGGCCCTTGAAAGGTTGTTTTCTTACCTGCTCCGCCTATATTCGCGTTTCCGGCAACGAACAAGTCTCCACCGGTGCCAAGACCGAGAGCAAAGTCACCCGTTTTAGCGCTTAAGCCGGAATTAAACAAAGCGAAACCATTAGAAACAATTTGGCCGCCGAAGAAAGAGTTGCCGTTTACGCGGAACGATTCATTGGCTACAAAATTATTCGCGGCAAAAGTATCAAGAACATTTATGCCATCGGCAAATATTGTTCCCATACGAGAAACTCCGGAAACGGTCAAATCCCCTGAAATGTCTACATTTTCGTTTACCATTAAAGATGAAAGAAGTTCTGTAGCTCCCTTAACAAGGAGCGTATGCCCCATCTCCACTTTTCCCAGAAGTTCTACGTCCTCTTTAGTAACACTGCCATTCTCGGTGACAAATTGCAGCGTAAAATCTTTCGCCGATAAGTCATTAATGTATTCTGCGCTCAAATTCTTCACTGTGGTGGATGATTCCACCATTATCGGCGCGATTCCTTGAGCTATATAGGAGCGAAATTGACCGTCAGTTTCAACATTCCCCTTAATTGAAATATTCCCCTGTTTATCCAACAAAAGAATTTCGTTCGCGTGCGTGCCGGGACGGAAGCCGAGTACGGTCTGAGAATCTTTCGCCCAATTTTTTAGGCCTTCCAGTGTTAGATCAAAAAGACCGAAAACAACCGGAATTGGAGTTATAAGAAAAAGAATGAGCATCGCAACGCCAACAAGTGAGAGTTTTATTTTTGCTCCGCGGGATAAAAAGGGTGGAGAGGTGGGACTGACTTGCCTCGCCGCGGCGGGGTAAAGCATTTCATAATCTCCAGTTTGCAGGTAAGGACTTTCGGGAATTTCTTCAGCAGTCCCTTCGGCCTCTTTAATTTCTTCAACTTTTTTCCTAAGTAACGGAAGAAAAGGTGATGGTGCTTCTTTTATGAGAGGGGGTGCCGGAACAACCCTGTCAAGTTTATTGGAAATTCCGGAAACTGAATCGTGTATCTTTTCGACTTTCTCCCTGATTGATTGGACAATATAATCGCGTTTCGTTTCAGGAGTCGCAACCAATTTTACCGGAGTGGTAATGCGCGGCGGAAACGCAAATGTATCTATTATTTTTTTCGCGGGTACGGGAGGAAGCGCCGTAGTTTCTATTCTCTCAATTGCTTCTTTTTTCGCTTCTGTTTTCGGTATCACTGACTTATCCAACCCTTGCGCCTGTTCGTCATCACGAACAAATTGCGCGCTTTGTTCACCGACAAACCGCTGGGTTCCGGTATTTATCTTACGAGAATCGAAAGTTCCGTTTTGAACTTGCGTCCGAATCATCTGGCGATGCATATAGTCATCCAGAATTGCCTTCGTGGTATACCAGACATTATCAATTTTCTTTGCCGGAAGTTTTTTCTTTCTGGCAAGTAAGCTTAAATATTCCGGACTATATGGAGTGAGACGGGCGGCAAGAGCAAGAGGAATCCACTCGTTTGGAGATGGCATCCGGCGCAGTTTGTTTTTATCTTCGGAGTTGTCGCTCATGGGGTACCCGATACAATGTATCGGCTCTCTATTACAACGTATTTTACCACGAGAGCTTCTTCTTTTTACTTAAAAATTTTGTGGATAAGTAGTTAATTTAAAGATTCAAAAATAAAAATCGGAAAATTTTAAAACAACAAAAAAACCGCGTATCGCGGTAATTTTAAACAAATAAGATCAATTCTTGATATTAAATATCCCTAAATTTTGAATTTTTCAACAGAATTTTTGTAAATCAATAATAAATTATATCCGATATTACTAAACCTTACTAAACTAGCATACTACCATCACGTAAGAATAAAGACATTTAGAAATGTAAGGTAAATATAACTTTGCCTTTTATGCTCCACCTATCAACTGCGCCAAGGCGCCGCGAATCAATGCTCACATCCCGATTGTCACCAAGAACGTAATATTCATAGGGGTCAACTGTTTCAGAGAACGTTTCTGCGTTGTCTTTCGTCGTATCGCCATTAAGGTAGATTTCCTGTAATATTTCACCTGAGTTGCTCCTTTCTTCTTTGATAATTATTTTATCACCATCAAAAACAACCCAGTCGCCCGGCAAGCCGATAACTCGTTTAATTATCTTGGAAAACGAATCACGCGGCCGAACGACAATTATGTCTCCTCTCTTTGGTTCACTGAAAAGATATGCTAGGCGGTTTATAACAATATAATCTCCATCTTTAATCGCTGGAAACATAGAATCGCCTTTTACCGAAAACGAATCCATAATGAGCCCGCGAACAACAATTGCGATGGCAAGTACGACAAAAATTATCTTAATGGTCTTTTGTGTGGTCATAGAAATACGCTGATGCTATAATCTTACCACATGAGAGAAAAGCGGGAAGTGGGTGATGAAAACACATCAAAGAAAAACATGGATTTGATTTATTGCCTCTTCCTTGTTACCCTCTATTTACCACAAACAAATGGAAAAACGATATCTCACCATTAAAGAAGCAGCGGAATATCTCGGAGTCTCTCCTCTGACGCTCCGTAATTGGGACAAAAAAGGAAAGCTCTCCCCTACCCGGCACCCAATGAACAATTATCGCGCTTATGACAAACGTGATCTTGAGGCCTTATATAAAAAACTTGAAGAGAAGCCTAAGGTGATACCGAAGGGCAAAGTGTACAGAATTCAGGTCAAACATTTGAAGGATGACTGAATAAAGGTTCGGGAACAATTTAGCGGTAAAAATAATAATCAAAAAAGCGCCAATGGCGCTTTTTTGATTATTACAAGCCAAACTCCCCTCTTTACCGTAAGTGCTTCAAGAAAAGTTCTTTGAGCATGCTTGGGTTCGCTGACCCCTTTGCCTCTTTCATCCCCTGACCTATCAAAAATTGCAACGAAGCTTCCTTGCCATTTTTATATTCTTTAACAGCGCCGGAATTCGCGTCAATAATTTTTTCAACGATTTCTTTGAGTTTTCCTTCATCGCTTTCTTGCATAAGCCCTCTTTCTTTAGCAATTTCTTCAGGGTCGCCGCCTTCTTTATAGAGTATATCAAGAACATCTTTGGCTCCCCGTGAAGAAAGTTTCCCGTTTTTAACCATGGTAATCAACCTACTGAAAGATTCCTCGACCGGTAATTTCCATTCGGCATTTCCTTTCAATAGCGCCATTAGGTCTGAAGTAATGTAGTTTGAAGCAAGTTTTACAAAATCCGGCTCTTTGCCCGCCACTACGTTTTCAAAAAAATTCCCTAGTTCATTGTTTTGGACAAAAAGTTCGGTTGACTCTTCTTTTAACCCATATTTTTCAAGAAAACGCGCCCGTTTCTCCCATGACAATTCCGGCAGTTCTTTTCGTAATACTTCCGGCGCAAATTCCGAAATCTCGGAAATTTTCAATTTTGGCAGGTCGGGGTCGGGAAAATAGCGATAATCATGGGAACTTTCCTTTTCACGCTGAGGAAATGTCTCTTGTTTTGCATCATCCCAGCCGCGGGTCTCTTGCGACACCTTGCCGCCCGATTCAAGTGTTTCTATCTGGCGCTCTATCTCATAGGCAATGGCTTTCTCAACAACCTTGAAGGAATTAAGGTTTTTAACTTCAACTTTCGTGCCATATTCATCGGTTTTTGACACAGATATGTTCGCCTCAACCCGCATCTCTCCTTTCTCCATATTGGCATCGCCGGCACCCAAGTATCGGAGTAATAACTGCAATTCACGGGCAAAGGACGAAGCTTCTTCGGCTGAACGGATAACCGGCTCCGTTACCAGTTCCATCAAAGGAATACCGGCGCGATTGAAATCAATAAGCGTGTAATCACCGCGGTCGTGAGTGGAACGAGCGGTGTCTTCTTCCAAATGAACGCGTGTAATTTGCACGCTGTTCAAACTTCCTCCGGAAACCAACGGATATTTGTATTGGCTTATCTGATAACCCTTCGGAATGTCGGGATAAAAATAATTTTTACGGTCAAACTCCGTGAAGTCGGCGATAGTGCCGCCGAGCGCGAGTCCGACTTTTATTACATGCTTTACCGCTTCCCGGTTAATTACCGGCAAGGTTCCGGGATGCGCCATGCAGACGGGGCAGATGTTCACGTTCGGCCGCTTCTCCTCCGGGTCATTCCGGGAATTGCAAAACATCTTGGTTTTAGTCTTTAATTCCGCGTGAATCTCTAGACCTATTGTTGGTATATATTCGCTCATGACAGCTTGAAATAAGGCGCCTGCCCCGTTAAATAGGGCAACGCCCTAATTTACAAAGCAAATTATTTAACGGGGTGAAAATTTCCAGGCCGATAATCGCTTTGTATTCTTTCTTTTTGTTCATAGCGGCAATTGTACCAAAAAAACCGGAGACCTTGAAGCACCCTTACTCGGCTGCTTTCAGGAGTTTTATCAGTTTATCTTGGAGTATTTTCACGCTCGCATCATCATAGAGCGTCACCGTTAATACGGTGCTGTTTAATTTTTTTGCCGAGGCAATAATTTTCTTGAGTTCTTTTTGGGAAACCATGTCGCTTTTGGTCAAAATAAGAACTTCCCTCTTGCCAGCCAAAACCAGGTCGTATTTCTTAAGCTCGTTTCTAACGGCCTTATACACCTTGGGTATGGAACTATTTTCAAGCGACACCAAGTGCGCGAGCATTTTCGTCCGCTTCACGTGGCGCAAAAACTTATGCCCCAGTCCGCGCCCTTCCGCGGCACCTTCTATAAGCCCCGGCAAATCAGCGATGATAAAACCGTACATTTCTCCCAGATTCGGTTCAAGCGTGGTAAAAGCGTAATCGCCGATTTTTGCGTGCGCATGCGTGAGCGCGTTCAATAAACTTGTTTTGCCGGCATTAGGCAGCCCGATAAGCCCGAGATCGGCAAAAAGTTCCAGCTCTATAAAGAAATCTGCCTCCTCTCCCGATTCGCCCGCCGTCCATTCTTTGGGGCTCCTGTTTGTGGAACTTTTAAAATGCTCATTCCCCATACCGCCTCTGCCTCCTTTCAGCAAAAGAACTTTCTCCCCTTCCTGCTCAAGAGAAATTCTCTCATCGATTTTTTTGTTGGTAATCACGGAACCAATCGGCAGTTCGATGGCAATATCGCCGCCGTCCCGTCCGTGCAAACCGTTTTTGGCGCCGTCATCGCCGCCTTCGGCGGCGAATTCTTTCTTGTGCACGTATCTTCTCAGAACATGAACGTCACGCACAGCCATAGCGTAGACATCGCCGCCCCGGCCGCCATTACCTCCGCCCGGCCCCATTAAGGGCTTGCCCTTTTCTCTCCGCCAGCGGACCACGCCGTCGCCGCCCCGGCCGGCCTTTAGAGAGAGTTTTATTTCGTCAATAAGCGCCATAAATTATTTTTTAAGCACATTTTGGCTTTCATAGTAAAAAACGACTGCGCGCTGGATAGCCATAAACGTGACGATGAGAACCAAGACCACCAGAAAGAAAATGCTGACGCGGTGCGACACCAAAAGCGCCGCCGAACCGAAAAGGTACCCCAGTGCTACAAAAATCACCACCCACAGAGAGGTGGCCACGATTTCGGCCTTGGTGAAAAGCCATATATCCACGTCTATAACGCCGGACAAAATGAGCGTAGCGTGGTTAGTGCCATAAATATACTTTGCGAGCACCAGCGAGAGAAACGGTTTTTCTTTGAACCGGGGCAGAAGCCGTCCGACAATTTTTTCAAACGCATGGATAACGGGTTTAGCCCGCTCTACTTTCCGAAAGTATACACCCAAGAAATACCACAGAAAATCACCGATAAGCGCTCCGAGAATAGCTACTCCCAGAACCTCCCATATGGAAAGCGCTTCCAGATGAACCAGAACGCCGGCGATGATAAGGAAAGATTCTCCCTCAATTATCATCGCGCCGAACAAAATAAGAATCGTCGCAAGCTTATGCGCGGCGACAAAGGCAATGATGGCAACAAAATTATTAGAGAACATCTTCGGAATCAACAAGTTTGTCCCCTATGTAGTTCGCGACCGAAACGACAATGCTGCCCAAAAAGGCGGCCAGAAAACCGTCCACGGTAAATCCCTGAACAACTCTGGCGACAAGCCAGAAGAAAAACGCATTTATAACGAGAGAAAAAAGGCCAAGCGAAATGAATGAAAGCGGGAACATGATAATCTTCACAACGGGCTTAATGGTGATACCGACGATTCCCAAAATAAACGTGACTATAAGCGCCGTGATAAAACCGTCCACGTGTATGCCGGGAATGATGTAAGCCGCGAAGAGAACCGCGCCGGCGGCAATGAGCCATTTTAGAATAAGTTTAATCATAATTATTTCTTTATAGTGTCGTCCAAAAGCGATTTTATTTCAGAAACGCTCTTACGTAATTCCGCGATAGAATTTTTAAGTTCGTTCATATCATCATGCTCGGTCTTAATCTCCGATTTAATTTCCGCCTCTGTTTTTTCAACAAGCTTTTTCTCGCGCTTCAATCCGGTTATGACAATATTTTCGCCGACGAAGAACGATACGAAGAGACCGGTAACAAGCAGAACAATTACGCTTATCGCAAGCGACACCGGTCCGGTCATAAATGAAAGGAGGTCAGCTGTGTGCCACACTCCGCGCCAAAAGAGCACTATGGCTATGCCGCCAATGAGCGCGTAAACAAGCGGGTGGCGTGAGAGGCGCGTGCGCACATGGTCTTCTAAATGGTCAAAAAATTTTAGGATTTTTTTCATATTTGCGCTTAGTATACCGCGAGAATGGAGCTTCAGGCAATGCGCAGTTGATTCTCCGAATGAAAACCAAATACGCCAAAATAAAGGATTATGCCACCGCAATCCAACAAATCCATGCTGTCACGCTCCGTGACAGCGCTTGTACCCCAGTAGTAGAACCTCGTAATACTCGGTTCACTACGGGGCAAGTTTCTTCCCCGCTATCGTACATATAACTAGGCGTTCTTTCCATGACAATGCTTATATTTAATCGCGTTCCCGTCAGCTTTTTTCGCTCCGCACGGACAAGGGTCGTTGCGGCCGACTGGTGCTTTTCCCAGAGGAAGACTTTTCTCTCTTTGTTCCGAACTTCCGCCCAAAGCACTCCCCTCTTCGTGCACTTCCTCGAAATGAGTACCGCCAGAAGGAGCAGCAAGACCCCTAGATTGCATAACCGGTATAAGCCGAGCAAGCGTTTCGTAGAGAGACCCTTCCATCTCTTTGAAAAGCCGAAGTCCGTCTCGTTTATATTCCACCAAAGGGTCGCGCTGACCGACTGAACGAAGTCCGACGGAATCGCGCAGATAATCCATTTGCTCAAGATGTTCCACCCAGAGCATGTCAATAACCTGAAGCGTTAATTTCCGAAATTCTCCAAAAAAAGGCCCTTCGCCGAATTCTTTCCTTTTTAGCGTCACAGTGGCGGCAAGTTCGTCGTCTCCGGTCGTAATCTCTTCTATAAGCCCCTCCAAATAATCTTTGTCTCCGGCAAGCGCCTTTTGGCGGCGTTCATAGACAATCTTCCGCTGATGATTCATCACGTCGTCATATTCAAGCAGGTGCTTGCGCCGGTCAAAGTTGAATCCTTCAATTTTTTCCTGAGCGCTCTCAAGCGCTTTCGAGATTAACTTGTTCTCTATCGGCTGGTCTTCGGGAATGCCGAAACGGCCCATCATTTTCTTAATGTTATCCGGCGCGAAAACACGCATGAGTGAATCCTCAAGAGAAACAAAAAATTGTGTTTCTCCAGGATCTCCTTGGCGGCCGGAGCGGCCGCGAAGCTGGTTGTCAATGCGCCTGGCCTCGTGGCGTTCAGTACCGAGCACAAAAAGCCCACCCCTATTTTTAACCTCGTCGTGCGTTTCCTTAGCAGTCGGATTGCCTCCCAACTTGATGTCCACGCCGCGGCCGGCCATGTTGGTGGCGATAACAACCGATTTGTGCCGGCCGGCCTGCGCGATAATCTCGCCTTCGCTTTCATGGTTCTTAGCATTCAGCACTTTATGCGGAATTCCTTCACGCTTGAAATATTCAGAAAGTATTTCGTTTTTCTCAATTGAAACGGTGC
>CAYISF010000026.1:0-10077 GCA_964366065.1 uncultured Candidatus Saccharibacteria bacterium
CTAGTTCCGCCTAAGAGTTCATATCGACGGCGGAGTTCGGCACCTCGATGTCGGCCCATCTTATCCTGGTGGTGGAGAAGCTACCAAGGGTTTGGCTGTTCGCCAATTAAAAAGATACGCGAGCTGGGTTCAAACCGTCGAGCAGCGAAGCTGCTCGACAAGTGAAAAGTCACAAGTCGAAAGTCAAAAGTCTTGGCTTCGAAATTCGACAGTTTGAATCCGAGGAAGACATCAAAAATTACCAATCGAATCACGGCGGTTCTGTATAGAAATATACAGAGCATAGTAAACTGATATCGGTGAAATCCCACACGGATAATACCGAGGGAATCCGCCCAACCGGCGGTCCCGTAGAGACTACACGTTTACCACCTTCATTAAAGTAAAATTTAAAAAGGTGATGATATAGTCCGATCATCTGTGGCAACACAGAGAGGTAGGCAGAAATGACCTATCCACATAACTTCTGCGTAGTTCTGCGCCAAGTCGGCGTAAATCTGCGCTTGTTACGGAGTAACAAGATGCGTGAGACAGGTTGGTTCTCTATCTACTGTAGGCGTTGATTATTGAGGAGAGTCGTTCCTAGTACGAGAGGACCGGAATGAATTGACCTCTGGTGTATCGGCTGTCGCGCCCGCGGCATTGCCGAGTAGCTATGTCGAGAATGGATAACCTCTGAAAGCATCTAAGAGGGAAGCCAGCTCCAAGATTAGTAATCGTTTGAGGACCCTAAGAGATGATTAGGTTGATAGGCTTTAGATGTACGCACGGTAACGTGTTTAGTCGAGAAGTACTAAGTGTCCGATTCCTGTTAGGAAATGTGGAACCATTGCAAAAAAATACAATATAGCTTTTGGCTGTTAAGTTGATTAAGTGCCTTGTTCTGGTGGTTTAACCCCGGTAGTAGAACCTCGACAAGCTCAGTTCACTACGAGGCAGGCACAAGGCCATTCCGATTTATCCCATAGCGAAGCACAGCTTCTGCTACCGGGACTGCGCCCCGTTAGAAATTTTTTAGAATTTTGAAATTCGAATAGTTTGTTCTGGTGGTTTAGCAAAGAGGTCACACCTCTTCCCATTCCGAACAGAGTCGTTAAGCTCTTCTGCGGCGATGATACTCCTTGCGGGGAAAGTAGCCACCGCCAGAACAAACTATTCGAAAAAATTTCTAAGCGGGGACAGAGTCCCGCCCGAACGACTGGGTCGTTCCAGTCGGGTGTGGCGTTAATCCTTGCTGTAGCGATACGGGGCAGGCCGCCAGCCCCGTTAGAAACCGCCCTCGCTAATAAGCGAGTGCTACGGTCACCTTGGGGCGACCTGTTTCTAACGGGGCCAGAACAAGGCACTTAAACAAAAAAACCGGCTTAAGCCGGTTTTTTTAGAAGGCCTGGCGAGCTATTTACTTCAATATTGACAAATATAGCTCAATATGATATAAACTTAATTAGCTGGGTTTTTTGACAGCTATCCCTTGTTTTAAGAGATAATCGCAAAATCGTTTGCGGCCTCTTTTGCAAAGAAGGAGAAAGAAAAATGAGTGAACTGATAGGTTTGTCCCTTGTCACCCTTTTGAATGCCCAGATAAAACGGTCACAGATGCTCCTCGTCCGGGTCAAGAAGGAAGAACACCTCTCTCTTACAAAAAAAAGGGAGCTATGCCTTATTATCGTCAAAAAGGACTCAGTGGTCACCACTACGCCGGCTGGCAGGAAAGAGCTTGAGTCGAAAGAAAATACGGACTGGCGCTGGGCGGCCGGGGGCGGGCTAATGATGCTCGAACTGAAGGATGTCACGGTGGCTCTTGCCCGTTTCCGCGATCCCGGCGCTCCGTCATGGGGCGGACACTACACGCTCGGCAGTGGTCTCTCGGGGTCAATTCGGGATTTGATGTTCCCCGTAGAACTCGCGGTTCGGGAAGCGGTGGAAGAATTCATCATCGCCACTCCGAAGGGCCTCATTGTTCCTGTTTTCAATAAGGACGAGGACCGCGTCTATAACCAGACCGCTCTCGGAGCGGTCGCTTCGGGCCTCAACCTGATTCGGCAGAAACCGGGATTGCCCGATGTGTTTCGGCAGAACGGCTTTTTCACGGCGCCGGCCGAATTTGTCCCGCTATCACCGATTCTCGAAGCTGATCTCAGTGTGATGTTCGAAGGGTGCGATGAAATGACTAATTCTTCTGGACTTCTCGTCTACGATCCAGGGACGCGCGGAATCGACCTAATCCGGCTTATCCGCGTGAAGCTTCCGTTCTCCTTGGGCGAAATCGCCATCTTTGACGGCGAAGCCAACAGACAGGAGCAACCGCTTGATGGCGAAGTGGTTTGTTTCCCCGTCCAAAACGGTCGGTTCACCACGGATATCGTGGAGACCTTCAAGACCGGCAAACGGGTCAGTACCCCGGATTACCCGGTTCGCTTCACCCCGCCGCTTCAGGCGGTAATTGAGGCGATGTAGTTTTCGGAGCTTTCCCAAACACCCAGGTGCTTTCCGCACACTGGGTGTTTTTTTATGTTTCTCTCCCAATCTGCTATTATTTGGATAGAGTTACCCAGCCCTCATTTTTGGGAAATTACTTTTGTGGTCGTAGAAATTTCTGAGCGACACTTTCCCGATATGAAGTTATGGATTTTAGTGAAATGAGAGCTGGGTGCTCAATTTTGTAATTATTCGCTTCGCTCATAAACAAAATTGGCATGACCTGGTCCACCCGCCGAAAACTTCTTTATCTTCTTGTTGCTTTGCTTATTGTCGTCGGTGCCTCCTCATACGTTCTTTACCCTGCGTTTAAAGAAACGCCGACCTGTACCGACCAAAAGCAAAACGGCAATGAGTCGGGGATTGACTGCGGCGGTTCGTGCGCTAACATTTGTCCGCTGGAAGTGCGTCCCATAAGTATTCTATGGACGCGCGCGTTTTTTGCGGCTCCGGGGATTTATGACGTGCTCGGTTATGTGGAAAATCAAAACGTTGATGCCGGTGTGCCGAATCTTTTGTATCGTTTTAAACTTTACGATGATCAAAATATATTGGTTGCCGAACGGGACGGCAAGACGTATCTGGGTCCGAACCAGATATCGGCCATATTTGAAAGTCAGATAAAGACAGGAGAGAGAGTGCCTAAGCGTGTGTTCCTTGAATTTGAGGATGGATACCAGTGGGTTAAGACCAGTTTGCGTTTTAATACCATAAAGCTTTCGGTAAAAAATAAAAATTTGACAAGTATTTCCACAACCCCGCGTTTATCGGCCACAATAGGGAATGATTCATTTTCCAATCTTAATGGCATTGAAATAACGGTCATTTTACGCGGCGCCGACGATAATGCACTCGCAGTTTCCGGTACTGAAGTCGGGAATCTTCCGAAACAGAGCTCTCAAGACGTCTTTTTCACCTGGCTTATCCCGATTTCTTCTTCCACGCCGGTATCGCGCATTGAAATTATTCCGCGAGTGAATCCGTTCACAATCTCTTTTTAGCGAAATGATACGGGAGTTTTTACGAAGAATTTATAACGGCGTGGACTGGATACTTTTTTTTGCCGTGTTGCCGGCGCTCCTTTTCGGCTTAGTGACGATGAGTTCCTTTGCCGAAGCAAATGTTTTTTTTGACCGGCAGTTGCTTTGGATAACTCTCGGGATAATCCTTTTTTTCTTTTTGGCTTCAATCGACGTGCGGCTTCTCAAGCAGTCCGGTGTCTTGGTAACGCTGTTCCTGTTTTTTTCCGGCCTTCTTCTGTTATTGGATATTACAGGGAGCGCTGTCCGGGGCGCCAAAAGCTGGTTTAATTTCGGTTCCTTTGCTTTTGAACCGTCCGAACCGATAAAACTCCTGCTCATTCTCATGCTGGCCAAGTATTTTTCGCGGAGACACGTGGAAATAGCCCATTACAAACATATTTTGGTTTCCGGCCTTTACGCCCTAATTCCGCTTGCTCTCATTATATTTCAGCCCGATTTTGGTTCGGGGCTGGTCATCTTTCTAATCTGGCTCGGCATGGTTATGGTTTCGGGAGTGTCAAAAAAACACCTGCTTCTTATCTTTATCGTTGGCCTCATGTCGTTTTCTTTTCTTTGGATATCCGTTTTTAAACCTTATCAAAAAGAACGCATTCTTACTTTTATTCATCCGCTCACCGATATACGCGGCGCCGGATACAACGCTTATCAGTCAACTATCGCAGTCGGTTCCGGTCAAGTTTTAGGCAAGGGAGTAGGGTATGGCACACAATCGCGCCTCAAATTTTTACCTGAATATGAGACGGATTTCGTCTTCGCGGCTTTCGCAGAAGAATGGGGCTTTGTCGGCGTACTGATGCTTTTCTTTCTCTATGGCGTGCTTGTATGGAGAATTTTATCAAACGCGCTTGTCGGAACGACAAATTTTGAAATGCTTTTTGGTATGGGGCTGGCTATTTTTTTCATGAGCCATGTATTGGTGAATATCGGTATGAATATCGGGCTTCTCCCCGTAACGGGAATACCATTGCCGTTCATGAGTTACGGAGGTTCTCATCTTATCACTGAATTCGCCGGACTCGGGATTCTCATGAGTATGCGCCGTAACGCCCGAGTGGCGCACCGCGATGAAATAAAAAACGAGTTTCTTGGAATCTAGAGCACACCCCTATTATATAGAGTAAATGTTTTACTTAGCATTTCTTCAAGCGAGAAATTATTTATGACTTTGTTCTGTAGATTTTTTCCGAAATCGGCTGCTTTTTTGGGGTTGTCCATTAAAAATTTAATCGCGCTTGAGAGCTCTTTTGGTTGTCGCGGCCGCACTAAAATGCCATTCTTCATGTCTTCAATAATTTCCGGTATTCCTCCGACAGAGGCAGCGATAACCGGCAAACCCGCGCGACCGGCTTCAAGTATGGATAAGCCAAGCGCTTCAGTAATGGAGGGCAATACAAAAATATCAAAAGCCGATAGGTAATTTGGAGCATTATCCATAAAACCCGGCAAATAAAGGGTTTTTTCCAGATTGTGCCTTTTGATTAATTTTTCCAGAGATTTTCTCTCTTCTCCTTCTCCGATAATAATATATATATTTTTCGGATAAATTTGTTTTAGCATGGCTGCTGCTTCAATGAAATATATAAGACCCTTGTTATTGTGCAGTTCCGCTATAACTCCGACTATGAAATTATTGGGAATATTACGGATGATTTTTTTTGATATCATTTTTCGCGCCTCGTTTTTCGGAAGAATGCCTGTTTTTCGCACCCCGTTGTATATAAGTTCTATTTTTGTTTTAGGAATTAAAAATAGGGGAGCTTCTTTTAAGATTTTTTCTGAAACCGCGATTGTCTTATGGGATAAGGCGATAGTAAGCCATGCAAGGAATTTGATAATAATCTTACCGGCGGCGGAGCGCTCTTCGTTGAATGCCCATCCATGAGCGGTAAATATTATATTTTGAACTTTTGTGAACCGTCCGGCGAGAGCCCCTAGTCCCGCCGCTTTGGAGCTGTTTAGATGCACAATATTCGGTTTTTCTTTTCGGAATATTTTAAATATAGAAAAGAAGGATGAAAATTCATCAGTTATCCGTATGTCACGTTCAAGATTTTTTACTGGAATGGCGCGTATGCCGGCCTCCATGAGCATTTCTTTCAACCTTCCTTCTCCGCCCAGGACTACGGCTATATCAAAGTCGCTCTTCGGCAGATTGGTCGCGAGATCGTAAACATAGCGCTGCGCGCCGCCGAAATTGGATTTGGTTATTACGTATAAAATCTTTTTTCTATTATCCATAGCCTTGTTTAAAACAATTGTATCGTGCTTTACATTAAGCGGGAAGATGTCTTGCCCGCACACTAACATTTGCATTGCTTAACATTTTGTCCCAAATTTACGATATTTAAACGTGAATAATTAAGTTTTTTTATTAATCTATCTATTAATAAATACACCAAAAGCAAAATTATGCCAATGTTAGTGTTCGGGCTTGCCGAAAGGTTTTTCTTGTGTAGTATTGCTTGCCCTGTTAAATAATTCCGTAAAACGGAATTAGACCAAAGGTCTATTTAACAGGGTGAACCCCGTTAAATAATCCCGTTATGCCTGGTGGACAGCAAGAGCAAAAAAATGTTTAATAGAGGGCATTGCTATGTATTATAATGACAACAGCTTAAATGGCGGGATTAGGCTCATCATCCTATTTAACAAGGGTAAATTAACAGGGTAAAACAATGACAATTTCCAATAGACGCGAATCCCTGACCCTTTTTTTGGGCGACATGGTCGTTTTTGTGACGGCTCTTTGGCTTACGCTTTTTGTCCGTTACCGCGAAGTGCCCAAAGGAGAACTTTTCCAAAACCACCTTATACCGTTTTCAATCTTATTCTTGATTTGGGCGCTGATATTCTTTATCGCCGGATTATATGAGAAGCACACCACCCTCTTAAAAGGACGGCTGCCGGCGCTTCTACTGCGTTCCCAATTGGTCAATAGCGTAATCGCCGTTCTCTTTTTCTATTTTCTTCCGTACTCCGGCATCAACCCAAAAACAAACCTCTTTATTTATTTAATAGTTTCATTCTTCCTTATATGGGGTTGGCGGGCATACCTCGGTCCGGCTTTGGGATTCCGAAAAAGGGAGAGAGCTATACTTATCGGCAGCGGAAAAGAAATGGAAGAACTTAAAGACGAAATAAATACCAATGACCGCTACAGCATCAAGTTCATTTCATCCCTTGATTTGGACAAAATAGGCAATCTTGATTTTCAAAGCGAAATTCTAAGCACTATCCGTTCGAAGAATATTTCTTCTATTGTGGTAGATTTGCGGAATGAAAAAATCGGCCCGATTTTGCCCAAGCTTTACAATCTTATTTTCTCCGGCGTAAAATTCATAGATATAAACAAGGTATACGAAGATACTTTTGACCGTATTCCGCTATCACTGCTTAATTACACGTGGTTTTTGGAACATGGTTTCCGTTCCGCCAGTATAGGTTACGATTTCTTGAAGCGTTTTATGGATATAAGCATTTCGCTGATTCTAGGCCTTGTGTCTCTTATCTTATATCCGTTTGTTTTTTTAGCAATCAAACTGGAGGATGGAGGGCGAGTTTTTATCACACAGGAACGAATCGGGAAAGGCAACAAAATCATCCGGCTTATAAAGTTTCGGAGCATGAAAATAAGCGATAGCGGCGTTTGGCCTACGGAGGAAGATGTTCGGGTAACAAAAGTCGGAAAATTTTTGCGAAAAACGCGCATAGATGAATTACCGCAGCTTTGGAATGTGGTTCTGGGCGATATTTCTCTCATTGGGCCGCGTCCGGATATCATAGGCCTTGGCCGCAAACTCTCGGAAGAAATTCCGTATTATCCGGTGCGTAATTTAATAAAACCCGGCCTTTCCGGGTGGGCGCAAATAAAACAGGATTTTCCGCCGCATTCTATCGAAGAGACCAGGCAGCGTTTATCGTACGACCTTTATTACATGAGGAATCGCTCGCTTATGTTAGACTTGCGGATATCTCTGAAAACTATCAGAACGCTGGTATCTCGTTCAGGCAGATAAAATATGACTGACACAAAAAGGCAATTAACTATTTTAATTACCGGCGCGACGGGTTATATCGGGGCTATGCTTGCCGACCAGTTTTCAAAAAGGTCCGATGTCAGCACGATTATCGCACTCGATAAAGAAATTGAGCCCGACCTGCTTAAAAATAATTCAAAAATTTTCTGGATTACCGCAAATACCTCCGACAATGACTGGCAGGAAATTGTTCGGTCAAAAAATCCGGATGTGGTGATTCACGCCGCCTGGCAAATACGCGAACTCTATGGCAACCGCAAGCTTGAATGGAAATGGAATATTGGCGGCTCCATCAATGTTTTTGATTTTGCTTTTACCACTCCTTCGGTTAAAAAATTAATATACTTCTCGACAGTCGCGTCCTACGGGGCATTCCCGGAAAATAATATTAACTACTTCTTCACCGAGGGTGAGCCGTTCAGAAAAAGCGAATATCTTTACGCGGAAGAAAAAAGAATAACCGAAGAGAAACTTGAAGAGATTTACAAAAAGCATTCCGGCAATCCAAACGCGCCGGCAGTCGCCATTATCCGGCCGGCCGCCATTACTGGGCCGCGCGGGCGCTACGCGCGCATAAGATTCGGGCTTCAATCGGCCCTGTCCGGCTCTTTAAAAAAAGAAGGTTCATTTCTTTATGATTTTATATCGCTCTGGGTCTCATGGGTTCCGGTTACCCCCAAATGGCTGCGCCAATACGTCCACGAAGACGATATTACCGATATTGTGGCACTTCTCGCTTCCTCTTTGCTTAGGAGCGGATACGAGATTTTTAATGCCGCCCCTCCGGGCTCGGCTGTTTTTGGCAAAGATATGGCGGAAGCGGTTGGGAAAAAAATAATTCCCATTTATCCGTGGATGGTTCGTCTGGCATTCTTTTTTATGTGGCATCTTACTTTAGGGCGCATACCTACGGCGCCGGGAAGCTGGAGAGGGTATTCATATCCGATTGCCGTTGACGGTTCGAAAATAACAAAAGAATACGGATATCAGTACAAGTGGCAGTCAAAAGATGCTTTCGTAAAGAAAGAGGGGAGATATAAGTCCGATATACCAAAAGAAAATTAATAATCAATTTTTACCAGAGGATGAATCTAACGATTTTATATTTTCTAAATACATTTGCCGCTGAGCACTACCCATGGCTCTTTGCGTTTTTGGCGGATGACTTCGGATATGTTCTGCTTTTCCTGCTCATTTATTTTTTACTGGCGCACGAAGACAGAAAAAGGGGAGTTCGCGAACTTACAACAGTGCTTTCGGCCGCGGTTCTCGCTTGGGTTGTTGCCCATGCAATAAAATATTTTTATTATGAACCGCGCCCGTTTATGGCGCTTACCGATATCCATCAACTGCTTCCCCAAGATGCCGACTCCTCGTTTCCGTCGGGACACGCGACATTCTATTCGGCGCTCGCTATGGCCATGTATTTTTACCACAAGCGCATTGCGGATGTCTTAGCCCTAGGCGCGCTCATTATAGGCATTGCCCGTATAGCCGTCGGGGTTCATTTTCCCATAGACATTTTTACCGGTTTCATACTTGGTCCGCTTGTCGCGGCATTGGCCTATTTTTGTATTGAAAAAGTTTTGGCGGAGAAAAATAAAGTTAAGTAAAAATAAAATATGCCACGCGCTTTGCGTGGCATATTAAACAATGAAGTTCAGTAATTTGGAATATCTGGCATATTCACGAATGAAAATGCTTTTGACGTCTTCTTCGTGTTTCGATTTTTTCTTTGAAGGGCGGATTACCAGGAAGAAACAAGAAGGCCAATAAAACAGGGAGGCGAGTACGGTCGCCAAAAGAAAATTCTCCCAAAGTTTCAGGGTACCAGCAAAGTACCTGAATGTGACAAGAAAAATCACGGAACTCAAGATGCATATTCCGATTAGAATTGCGTAAAAAAATCTATGCGGAAACCCGTTTAGGGGCGTGTAAAACTGATTCCACGCGGCTTCGGCTTCCATCCTTTCCAGTTCTTTCTGATTCGGCGGATGCGATGGCTCACTATTTTTTTCCATTTATTCCTCCAGTTAACTATATTTGGTTACTGTCAAAGAGCGGGTTCAGCATCAATGAAACTATATGATAATCATATCAACAGCTCTTTTCCGGAGCAATACCGTTTTTCACTATGGGGTTTGCAAAATCGCCAGAGAACCTTTAGAATAGCGGGATAATATGGTAAAGACGAGGATTTTTGCTCTAGTAATTCTCATTGCCGGCCTTGCCGTCGGCTATTTTATTTATGCTTCCGAGGCGAAACTTTCGGGGGATGTTAATCCTTTCGGAAGCTCCTATTTTTCCAAGTTTCCTTTCAAGCTCGGCCTTGATCTCTCCGGCGGTACCCATCTCATCTACCGCGCCGATGTTTCTAAAGTTGCCTCGGCGGAAGTGGGCAATTCAATGGACGCGCTTCGCGATGTCATTGAGCGGCGCGTAAATCTTTTTGGCGTGGCCGAACCGGTTGTGCAGGTTGAATCAGGCGGTTTTGCCGGCGCGGGGCAGCAGCGCCTTAT
>CAYISF010000027.1:0-9645 GCA_964366065.1 uncultured Candidatus Saccharibacteria bacterium
GTAGAGCCAAGCTCACTACAGGGTAAACTTTTCACTTTTAGCTCGCGGAGCGGCTGTCTTACTTTTATATTCGCTTTTGCCCTCGCCTCAAGCCCGTCCGAAACAATTTTTCTCGTCAGCAACATCCATAAAGTTATGTTCACGTTGTCAGCCGGAATTTTGGCGATAGGCCACTTCTCCAAATGCACGCTTTCTTCTTTTTTGCCCTTTGTGATCTTCAAATACAAGTCATCGGCAATAAACGGCGTAAACGGGGCTGTAATTTTTGAAAGTTCCGTAAGCACGTATTTTGTCGTTTCAAGCGCCGCGCGTTTATCATTTTCGTCATCACCCTTGAAGCGTTCTCGCGAACGGCGTATATACCAAGTAGAAAGGTCGTCTATAAATCCGCCTATTGGTTTTGTCGCTCTGTCTAATTCATAAGAATCCAATGCCGAAGTTGTTTCATGGATTAGCTGATTTAACCGAGTAATAATCCATCTATCAAGAACATTTTCCGACAAGGCGCTTTCTTCTTCGTTCCCGCGATAAAGTTCGTAGAACGCGTAGACATTGTTCAAGCGAACGATATTTTTCTTGTATATCTCATTAACTCCTTTTTCCGAAAAAAATAAATCTTCAGCGCGCATGGCGGGAGCGGAAAGAAGGTAATAGCGGAGCGCGTCAGCGCCATATTTATTAACCATTTCCATCGGGTCGGGATAATTTTTAAGCCGTTTGGACATTTTCTGCCCGTCTTCTGCCAGAATAGTTCCGTTTACAATTACATTTTTATACGAACTCTTATCGAACAATCCCACGGAGAGAACAAGCAAGCTGTAAAACCAGCCGCGGGTCTGGTCCAGCCCTTCGGCGATAAAATCGGCCGGGAAATTGCGCTTGAATTCCTTTTCGTTTTCAAACGGATAATGAAATTGGGCGTATGGCATTGAGCCCGATTCAAACCAGCAATCAAAAACATCAGGAATGCGCTTCATTGTTCCGCCGCACTGGCAGTCATAAATCACCTCGTCAATGTAGGGCCGATGGAAATCAAGTTCGCCGTCATAATTTCGCGGTATAAGCTTAAACGGCAATTCTTCAAACTGGGAATTTCTCAAAAAATCCTCTCCGCGATTCCCTTTCTCCCGTATGGAAATCTCATTTGTAACACCCGAAGCGACGCTCCACAGCATCCATGATGTGTATTCATGGGTAACGATAAGAATATTCCGATTGTGATATGTTTTTTCAATATCATTCAGAGCCAAGAGCACCCTTCGTTTTATGTCGGTTAATGTTTCTCCGCCTTCAGGAGCTTTTACGAACTTCTCGGCATACGATGAAAAAAAGTTTTGGTATTCCCCGGAGGTTTTATTGTTAAATACTCCCGTGTTTATTTCTTGGATTCTCGGGTCAAAGATAATATGTTCGCCCGGAATGCCCAGAGTTTCCGCAAGTATTTCGGCTGTCTCGCGCGTACGCATAAAGTCGGACGATATGACGCGGTCAATGTGGATGCCTTCATTTTTTAATTTTTCTGCCGCCGCGAGGATTTGCTTTCTGCCCCCTTCTGTCACATGGTCCTCTTTTTTCGGGTCGGAATTAACGTGGCCGGAAACATTGCTCTCCGATTCCCCGTGGCGGATGACAAAATATCGGTTGCCGGAAACCGGCATTTTTTGCGAAAGCTCCGCGGCGCTTCCGAACACGTCTACTCTATCGCACTCGGCGCATTTCCAAACGGGGATGGGGGCGCCCCAAAAGCGGCCGCGTGAAATAGCCCAGTCGCGCGCGCCTTCAAGCCACTTGCCAAACCGGCCAACACCCACATGTTCCGGCACCCATCCGACTTTCTCATTCTCGGAAACTATTTTATCGCGGATTTCCGTGACTTTCACGAACCACGATGGGGTAGCGTAATTTATAAGCGGCGTCTCGCAGCGCCAACAAAACGGATATGCATGCGTTACTTTTTCTTTGGAGAAAAGCGCTCCTTTTGACGCCAGATATTTTATTACGGCAACATCGGCTGACTGCGTGTCCCCTTTTTGCTTAACGTATAGGCCGGCGAAATCTTTGACTTCGTGCTTAAACTTGCCGTCAATGCCGACATGCTCCACCATCGGCAGATTTTCGCGGAGAGCCAAATTCATGTCGTCCTCGCCGAAGCAGGGGGCGATATGGACAATACCGGTACCCTCCTCGGTCGTTACAAAATTCGCGCCGTAAATTTTCCAACCGTTCTTGCGATTTTCTAACTCACTATCGCTGGCATAATAATCAAAAAGTGGTTTATACGATTTGCCGATTAGGTCTTTTCCTTTAAACTCACCCATAACTTCATATGAAGTATCTTTTATTGCTGCTTTAATCCTCTCTTTGGCCAAAATGTAAAATTCTTTTTTGTTATTGGTTATCTTTACATAGGTAAGGTCAAAACCAACCGCAAGGGCGGTGTTGCCCGGCAATGTCCACGGAGTAGTAGTCCAGGCGAGCAAATACACTCCCGGGTTATCAGATAATTCAAATTTCACCGTTACCGAAATATCCGTCACGTCTCGGTATCCTTGCGCCACCTCAAAATTCGAGACGGCCGTTTCGCAGCGCGGGCACACATACATTATCTTGCGCCCCTCGTAGATAAGCCCCTTGTCGTAAAGCGTCTTGAAAGCCCACCAGATGGATTCCGAATATGTCGCGTCCATTGTTTTGTACGACAAATCCATGTCAACAAATCTGCCAAGGCGGGGAATAATTTCCTTCCAATACGAATCAAGGCGAAGGACGGCTCTGCGCGCGGCTTCGTTAAAATTATCAATGCCATATTCTTCAATGTCTTTTTTGTGGGAAAGATGGAGTTCCTGCTCAATGATATTTTCAATAGGCAGGCCGTGGCAGTCCCAACCCCACTGGCGGCGGACAAAGCGGCCTTTCATCGTCTGATAGCGGGGAATGGCATCTTTAATTGTGCCGGACACGACATGCCCGTAGTGCGGCTCGCCGGTGGCGAAAGGCGGCCCGTCGTAAAAAACAAATGGCTTCCCGTTCTTTGTTTTTTCAAGCGTTTTTTCAAAAATTTTCTTCTCCCGCCAATTGGCGAGAACACGCTCCTCGGCCAACGCAACTTCGGACTTTTTTACTTTGTGTGGATGTTTTTCGGATTTTTCTGGCATTTTTTTATGCTACCACAATTACATTTTATTCGGCGCGGAAATACCGAGTAGGTTCAGAGATTTCGCAAGCGTCTCTTTAGCGACAGTCGCAAGCGTAAGCGCGCCAGCATTGTATGAAATGCCGCTCACAATGCGCACCTTTTCATAAAATTGCGCGAAAGAAGACGCCAGCTCATAAGCATAAGTGGTCAATTTGTGCACCTGATAATCTTCGGTTATGGACGAAATAATTTCCGGAAATTCAATTATTTTTACCGCCAGAGTCCGCGCCGCCGGTTCTTTGAAGGTGTCTGCTATTTCGCTTCCATCCGGCGCGGCACTTTTCGCTTTTTCCAAAATTGAACTTATGCGCGCATGGGCATACTGAACATAAAAAACCGGGTTCTTGGCCGAGTGTTCCTTGGCAAGAGCCATGTCAAATTCCATATGGGTGTTAAGCGACTTATCCGAGAAAAACCAGCGGACAGTGTCCAGTCCGAATTCATCAACCAAATCATGAAGTAAGATTACATTTCCGGAACGCTTGGACATTTTTGCCGAAACGCCGTTTCCCTTAAGCGACACCATTTGGGCTATGAAAATAATTAGCTTACTCTCCGGCCAGCCAAGCATCTTGCCAGCCGCGCGAATCTTTTTTACGTGCCCCTGATGGTCCGCTCCCCAAATATCAATGACTTCATCACTCCCGCGGTTTAGTTTTTCAGCATGATACGCGATATCCGGCAAAATATATCCGACCGAACCGTCAGACCGGATAACAACCCTATCCTCATCGTCGCCATATTCGCTTGTTTTTAGCCACGAAGCGCCCTCTTTTTCATAGATAAGATTTTTATCCTTGAGCGTCTCCAGCATCTTTCTGTCTTTGCCGGAAGCGCGAAGCTCTGTCTCTTCGGAAAACCATTTATCAAACCGAATGCCGAGTTTTTCCACTATAAATTCACGATTATTCTCCTGAATTTTTTCGGCAAGTTTAAATCCTGCCTCCGTTTCATCCAAGCCCGAAAAATCCATATCCCGCATCAAGGACTCAAGCTCCGGGGTCTTATACTGACTGCCTTTCCCGAGCGCGGTTTTGCCGAGTTCCATTATCTGCTTGCTCTCACGGGAATTGTTTATCAGGTATTCACGGTCAACTTTTGCTCCAGAAAAAGAAAAGATGTTCGCCAAGCAGTCGCCGTAGAATGCTCCGCGGCCGTGGCCGACGTGAAGTTCTCCAGTCGGATTCAGTGAAACAAATTCAATATTTATCTTTCTGCCTGAAATAAAATCAAAACCGCCGATGAGATTCTTTTCCAAATCTTCCACCTCGCCCTTAAGCGTCCGGTCGGACAGGAAAAAATTAATTAAGCCGGGACCCGCAACTTCGGTTCTTCCCCTGTCAACATAATCGCTAAAAGATTTGCTTTCAAAAAGTTCTCCGAGAAGCGCGCGGGCCGTTTCAAGCGGTTTTTTCCCCGCATCGGCATAACAAAAAGCCGCATTGGTCTCAAAGTCACCAAACCGCGCTCCTGGCGAAATATCAAATTTAAGCTTGCTGGGATCAAACCGGAGGCGGATAAAGGCCTCTATTATTTCTTTCCTCAAAAAATCGCTTACCATACAATTAATCTTAACACACACCGCCCCTCATCCGCATCGCTCATTCTCCATTTACTATTGTCTAATTCGTGCGAATTAGACAATAGTAAATACTATGTAAAAAATGTAAAAAATGCTACAAAAGTAAAATTATGCGACGCGCCGGTTCGGAAATATTACCAGCGAGGCGATAAAACACCTGTAAACTTCTTTGCTCTTTTTCCAAAATATCAGCAGATGCGAGTACCGCTAAATGCCGCGAGGTTGATTTAAAAGACAGTTTAATTTCATAGGATACCTCCCCCACAGATGCTTCTTTTTGATTCTTAATGAATTTCACAATTGAAAGTCGCCGGCGATTGGCCAGGGCCTTAAGCGGTCGCTCCATTTCTTTTTCTTTCATACCTATAATCATACAACCTTATTGTCTAATTCGCACGAATTAGACAATAAAAATCGTCACGAATGAAGTTGTTCATAACTTCCACCTCTTCTTCCCTAATCTAAACGAGAGAGGAAAAATCAAGGGCTGAATCCTGTTTATACGGAATGTTAAGGGCAAGCGCGATTTCCGCCTTCATAAGTTCTTCGCCCAAATACGACGAATGGTAAGAATCCACGGGGTGCTGGCTACTATTAATCTTATCGTTGATTTCCCGGGCTTTTACACCGCTATATTCTTTGAGCAATTGGCTGTCCGGCGAAAAATGCTGCACTTGGATTTTATTTTCAATAACATTAATCGTGTAATAACCGCGCGGATCATAAAAGCAATTAGTCCCTATGTAATACTTTTCAAGTATGTTTTTTGTATCATTCCAATTGTCCTCATAAATGTGGGCGCTGCATGAGATGGTCGTAAGCGGACCCATTTCAAGGCCGAGTCCCAGAGCTATAATCTTCTGGAGTTTTCTTAAGCCAAACGCATTAAGTGGCCACGCGCGAAACATGTCATTGCTCCGGATGTAAACGGTAAGCGTCAGTTTATTTTCCGGCACGTATGGTTGCACTAGTACGATACAAGGACTGCTTTTGTCTTTATTCAGAATACGCCTCGTAAGCTCGTCATCCACAATCCATGTCTGCGCGATAGCCGATGCCCGATGGATATCTTCTTTCAGGTACGCGATAATGTCGGCAATTTGATCAATTCTGAAAGCATTTTTTCCTTCCCATGCTCTCAATCGCGAACCATAAGTATACGCGGTGCCCTCCGGTATCGCGTCGGTGCAAATCTCGTTGTAATAACTTTTCAGGTACTTTTCATCAAAACGAAAGTATTCCTCCATCTCCGGAGTGTCGGGGTCTTCATTATCAACAATTGCTATAAAATTTTGGCACAGGCGCACCGAAGTAGAGTCATTCGCTTTCAGCTTTACGATGTTTCCGTAATCATAAATATTTTTTAAAATTTTAAGCCATACCTCGCCGACTTTTTCCCCCCGCGCCAAAAATCCTGCCTTCTCCGACGGAAAACTGTCTGTCGATAATTTCGGTTTTTCGTAAAATCTCGGCTTGGCATAAGGTTCTAATTTGGCAAATGCTCCGGAAGCCGCGGCAATAATCTTTGCGTATTCTCTTGAATCGTCAAGGTCGGCAATCTTATCGGTTAAATCATGGAGTGTCACGTGTTTCCGCAATTCTTCAATATCTTCAGGCGGAATAAGCGCCGGTATGGGGCAATCGGTGCCGACGACCATCCCGTTTATAACGCCTTTCTCAAAAAAATTAACAATAACTTCTTTGCTTTTGGACTTGTCGTTCCCGACTAAAATTACATGGCGGACATTCGGATTCGCGAGGCAGTTCCTTATAAAAGGCTCTAGAGCGTTTCTCCGGTCGTAAAACTGGCCGATTATGGCATAACCATTTGAATCTATCTCTTTGTGCACAATCTCTTTATCCGTCCAAAGTGTGGCAATTCCAATATTGCTTTTTAGGTTTCCCAAATGAAGCTTCTCGTGAAATTCTTGGGGCCAGTTTGCTTCGAGCAGCTCTTTAATGTAATTCTCATCAATCATGTCCTATTTTTTTCTTTTCTTTCCGGCAATGTTTTTATTCTTTGTCTTTTTCGCGACCGTTTTTTCAAATTCCCGCGGGAGAGCGAAATGCTGATGATTGCGCCCGTGATATCGTCCCGTCGTTTTGTAATCTTTCTTGGGCGGACTCGAAATATCGGCAAATAAAATCTGCGCGATACGCATCCCCGGACGGAGAATTATCGGAAGCTTATTGAAATTACAAAGCTCAAACGTAATATTCAAAAAATGGCCCGGATTGATGAGTCCCGCGGTGTTATGAACCACCAAGCCAAGCCTGGCTAGACTGCTTTTGCCGGAAAGCTGGATAAGATATTTATCCGAACCAAAATAATCCTTCGATGTGCCAAGAACGGTGCCTCCCGGGTGAAGATAGTATTCTTCGCCGAGGGCTACATCCTTCTCAATCATTGCCGGGAATATTTTATTTTCAGGGTCAATGGCTATAGATTGATGCCCTGACACGGCCCAAAATTTATTACCCAGTAAGATATCGTAACTTGCCGGCTGAAGGCGTTTCTCGTCAAACTCAGATATAACAATATCCCCTTTTACTACCGCTTTTTTAATATCTACGTCAGATAAAAACATATTTATGTAATTACGAATATATTATCAGTACCGTAATATTTTGCCCAGTTTTCATTATAATGCGCGAACATTCTTTCTAATCTGTCTTGCGGCAATTCCAAAACGCCGAGCTTGTCCATAAACTGGGAAAGTTCCTTTCGGGCAAGAGGCGCGAAAGATTCTTTATCCACTAACTTTTCAAACTCTGCGATATAGCCGTAGCCGGCGTTTTTATCGAAACAGACGGTAATATTACTGCTTTTATATTCCTCCCGTTCACGCGACCATTTCGCCTGATACTTGAAATCGGCGTCCAAGAGAAGCTGGTCAAGCTCTTCAAGAGTCATGTTTTTCAGTTCAACTTCAAGCTCCTTCCTTGAGATAGTGTTGTGGCTTGTTCCACCGTCAAGGGAAGCTTTGATGACAAAAATAAGCCGCTCGTTGTCAATCAAGCGCGTACGAACTGAAAAATTGCTGCCATTTTCAATAATTAACTTCAGTTCTTTGCGGTCTTTTTCTCCCGATTGAGGAGATAAATGCTCACGAAGTTTTTCAAAATCCCCATCCGTGAAATAATGATTGAGTTGTTTATGTCTGGAAACAAATTTTGTGTTAGGGTCAAGCGCATGAAGCTTGTTTTTAACTTCTGCCGCTCTTTCTTTAGAACCTAAAAAACTTTTAATCTCAACTTCGCATAGTGACATAACACGCAGTATATACTGGTGCGGTAACTATTTCAAAGTCCGGGTAAATACTGAAACGAAACATCATAGAACACAAAATTAAAGTCATTTTTGCTAAAAATGCCTTTAATTCCAAGATTTAATATTACGTTACTACTCCACCTCAATTCCCATACTTCGGGCGCTGCCTTCAATAATTTTCATGGCTTGCTCGACAGTGTGCGCGTTTAGGTCAACCATCTTTTTCTCGGCAATTCCGCGTACTTGTGCTTTGGTGATTTTACCCGCCTTGGAAAGCGTATTTTTGCCCGAGCCCTTCTCCACTCCGGCCGCTTTTAAAATAAGGCCGGAGGCCGGCGGGGTCTTTACGACGAAATCAAAAGTGCGGTCTTCATAGACGGCTACTGTGACCGAAACCGTGTCGCCAATCATTTTATTAGTGGCCGCGTTGAATTTGGTTACAAATTCGCCAATATTCACTCCGGCCTGGCCGAGCGTAGGTCCTAAAGGCGGCGCGGGTGTCGCTTTACCCGCCGCAATCTGCAATTTTATTTTCTTAGTAACTTTCTTGGCCATGGTTTAGTTGTTAAGTTGAATAAGTTTAAAAAGTTTTATAGGTTTTTATCTTTCTCTTTTATAAATTTTATATATCCACTAATTGCCTTCAACAGTTCCGTGTATTTCTCGGCTATCTTATCGGCTAAATCTTTATTCACAATTTCTTTCTTGGCTGACCTTAATATATTTCTCTTTGTTTCTTCAGCTTCACCTTTAGCTATGTATAAATATCGAATTTTTTCTTTGTAGGTGTGTCTAGCATAACCTTCTGAAATATTATTCGCAACTGCCGCCGATGACCTCCTTATTTGGTCGACACTTCTGAATTTTTCATCTTTGGGGAAACTCTCGGTAATCTTATGAAGTTCAACTTCAAGATTTTCGGCCATCTGATAGATTTTCAAATTTTCCAGTCCGGTCGCCATTAAACTTATTTAACTTATAAAACTTACTAAACTTTATAAACTAGTCGAATTAGATTTTCTTTATTTGAAGAAAATCTAATTCGACAGGCGTCTCGCGCCCAAACATAGATACTAGCACCTTCACTTTGCCGCGGGCCTCGTCAACTTCAGAAACCTTACCTTCAAATTCCTTGAACGGACCGTCGGAAACGATAACCGCGTCCCCTATCTCAAGATTGACATTGTGCTTTACGGTATCGGATTTCATCCGCTTGAACAAGGCCTCTATTTCGTCGCGGTTCAGCGGCACCGGATTTACTCCCGCCCCGACGAAACCCGTCACCCTGGGAGTATTCCTGACCACATACCACGAATCGTCCGTCACAATCATGTCCACGAGCACATAACCGGGATATATTTTCTCCTCGTTTTCCACGCGTTTGCCGCCTTTCACTTTTATGACGGTCTCCGTCGGCACCACGACGCTGAAAATCTTGTCCTCCATGCCGAGCGACTCCACTCGCTGCTTCAAATTGCGCATAACCGCGTTCTCATAGCCGGCATAGGTGTGTATGGCATACCAATTTCTTTCCCCGTGTACTTCTTGTTTCATATGTTTTCTTAACGAGTGAAGCGAGTTTTAGAAAATAATGAC
>CAYISF010000028.1:0-9539 GCA_964366065.1 uncultured Candidatus Saccharibacteria bacterium
CCCAGAGTTTTTGTGATTACACAAAAACTCCACCCACCCGTGCGTGCACGCAAATTCACTCCCTTGATTAAATTCTAGAATACGAAACTCCTGCTCCGGTTCTGCCATTCTGTTTTATTTTTCCTTCTTTCTCAAGCTGTGAAAGATATCTTGTTGCAGTTGCATCAGAGACATGAAGCAATTTTTCCACTTCATCGTTCGTGATTTTAGCTTTCTCAAGAAACAAAGACATGACGCGATCCAGTTTCTTTCTTTTTCTGAATTGCATTGCATTTCTAGCCATCATTAGAAGTTCCTTTGCTTTTTGAGATTTGAGATACGAAATTTTGGGTTTTTCCTTTTCGGGTTCAGGTTCGGGAGTTTCTATTGGTTTTGGTTCTTCCTCCGCCTCGCTGACGCTCGGCTCGGATTCGGGTAACGGCTCATTTACCGGTATTTGAGGCGTTTCAGCTTCGGGGGCAGTTTCTAGCGGTTGAATTTCAGCCGGAGGCTGTTCAGCCTCGGGCTGAGGCTCGGGGACAGATTCATTTTGATCCTTATTTTCGGCCTCTTTTTCAGGTTCTATATGGGTAGAATTTGAGGGTGGTATATTGTTACTTTCATCACTAAAACCTTCCCTAGAAGCCTCCGTGGCCCCAGAGGGCACTTCGGCAGGGGTGGAAACTGTCGCAGGAATGGGTGCATCAGCCGTAGGCTCTTGGGGGCTTGGTGGAATAGAGGGTTCTGCTGGAGTTGGGTTTTGGGGTTCGTCTGACATATACTCCCTGAATAATTAAAAAGCTAAAATTTTTATTTCACTTCTTTCTCAATATCTTCAATCTCTTTTCTGATAAATTTCTCGGCCTCATCTAAATCTTTCCTCAACCGTTTAACGATCCTTTCTTCTTCCTTGGTCAGTTGTCGTTTGGTGCGCGTTTTTTCAAGCATTTTGATTTGCTCTCGAATATCTTCTTTTAACAAGTCAGAGGATTTATGCAAAGCGGACTCCGCTTCACGCACTCCCTTTTTTACCGTTCGTCGCAGGCGCAAAAACTTATACCAGCCATACCAAAACACAAGCAGAAGAAAAAGAAAAGCAATAATGAAAATAATGATTACCGGAAATTTTGTTATTTTCGTCTCTGTTTTCTCCGCAACTTCCGGCGCCGGAAGAATGGTAAACTCCTCGGTGGCAACGGCATAATTTTCCGCGTTATCGTAAGCTTGAACCAGAATGCTTCGTTTGCCCGGATTTTGCAGAGGCAATGTATAAGGGTTGCTCTTCACAACTTCCGGCGCCACGGGGAAAAATTCGCCTTCGCCGATTTTTATTTTGTAATAGTTAACACCGGAGAGAGAGTCTGTGGTGTCAAAAACCACTGTCGGCCTCGGATTCTTCGTTTCAATGCCATCAATAAACTTTATGGCAAACGGTTCCGGTGACTCTGTATCAATCTGAAATTGAAAATGAGAAATATTTCCCCAGCCGTTTTTATTTCTCAATTGGACGTGAAAATAGTACATGCCGTCTTTGACTTTGCTGATTTCCTTTTCTGAAATAGGTGGGTTATACAAAACTGTTGGTTTAGTGCCGGGATTTTTGTCGTAAAGAATTCTTGTCGCGATTATGTCTTTGGATAAAGTCCAAATAAATTTAGGGCTGGAGTTGTTATACCACTTATTCGGGTCAGGATGAGTTGGGGAAGAAATTGCTGGCGCCGGTGGTATGCCAGAAACCGCAGAAGGAATCGTTGTTTTGGAAACACTTGGCGCAGCGCCACCTAAACTAAACTGGGCCTTTCCCAAACTGGATAAAATGTTTGTACCCTTGCCGTCATTGGCGAGTACCGAACCGGAAGAAAAACTAAGCGAAGCGACACCCGCCGCCTTTATTTTGAAGTTTATGGCAAGGACTTTCCCTTTTGCACCCTTAAACCCCGGATTAAGAACCACTCCTTCAAAGTTGATCGTGCCCACTGAATTTGAAAAGGACGGCTCTTGCACCCAAAGAGTAAAAATAGAACCGGTTTTAGAAAGTGAAGTAACTTCCAGTTTATCCGGGGGAAATGAAATAACACCCGAAGCGGCATTCATCGTCTGATCGGCGCTTCCCACATATACGCTGACCGATAAAGTCTGGCCCACGGTATAGGAACCGGAGGCGGGAGAAAAAGAAAGCGTTGCCGCGTCGGCGGATATCGGTAAAAAGCCAAAAAACAAAAATATTAGCGCGATTTTATAAATTTTTGCCATAATCTTTTTTTCACGATGTACCCGGCGAGCATCAGGCTTACTATCAGTATACCAAGAATCTCATAATTTTTGTACCAAGGGCGGAAGTTTGGAGAAAAAAAAATTTTGGTTCGCTCATTGCCGGTCTTGTCAACGGCTTTTACAAAAATTTTCTTGTCTAGCTTTTGGTTTTGTAAAAGATAAGGACTTTCAGCAATGTGAAACTTGCTCCAAAATCCTTCGCGAACTTCGTAATGGTCAATTCCCGACCCTTTGTCTTGTGTGGCAAAGATAAGAACATTTTTCCCGTCAAAAAACGCGGAGTCGTTCACCACTATCGGCATAAAGTCTTCCGGCCGTTCCGTGTCCGTCAATTTTTCTTTCGGCGCGCTGTTGTCTCCGGGTTTTATAAAAACTGTTGTATCATGAGTGGAGAGCATTGCTTGACTGCCTAATCCGTCATTCAATAACGCTTTGGTATCCCGTAGCGCGACAGAGGCAAGGCCGTTATTTTTCGCTTCAAAAACTACGGAAAAGATACGATTGTTTGTTCCGCTAAACCCTCCCGGTGTAATACCTGAAAATAAAATAATACCCGATGTCTCACGAGGTTTTTCAACCCAAAAATTTATAACGGAGTTGCCGTCGCGGATATCTTTCACCAGAAGCTTGTCCGCAGAAAATACAAGCTGTCCTTCAATCGCATTTAAGGACTCTTCCGAACGAATAATTATGTCCACCAAGAATTGTTCACCGGAGTTAACTTCCAGTTTATTCGTATTCAAGCGAATTTCAGCGGCAAAAACTGGCGTGGCGTAGAATGCAAACAATAAAAGAAAAGATAATGTTGTTTTAATAAAGATATTCATAAAATTATCCTGTCCAATAATAAGCCATAATGCTAAAATCTGTCAAGTCAACTTTCCCATCGCCATTTAACCGCTCTTTTTCTTTCACCGAAAACTCCGCATCTATCGGCTGCTTGTACCAATATGCCGCGATAGAAAAGTCAACGAGGTTCACCCGGCCGTCATTATTTAAATCGCCTTTGAGTATATTTAAAGACTGGGCAAACACATTTTTCGCGCCAACCGTAAAACTAACGGTCCTGCTAAAAGAACTAATCTCCTCGCCCAAAGCCGCTTTTGATTTTGTGAGATGTTGTCCCATTTCAAGAATAGAAGTGTCAAAATTAAGTAAATACACTCCGCCGGCGTCCGATATTTTCTTTATAAAAAATTCTTCTTCCGAGTTGACGCTGATGGTGACTTCGGATGAAGGAATACTCTGCCCAAAAATCGCAATATTTTCACCCCGTTTCACTTCGCTTTTATCCACCGCGATGGTCGGCGTCAGAAAAATACCGCTCACCTTGGCGGTAACGCCGGAAACAATATAGCTGGGAAAAGTAAATAAATTTGATCGTATTCCTTTGCTGTCCTCTCCATATACGGCGAAATTATAATTGCCCGTGGAAAGTCCCGCGAGAGAAATTTCAAAACGAGCATCCGGCCCGGCAATGGTGGAAACAGCAATTTGCCCGTCTTTGAGCACAACCACTTTGCTTAACGGATAGGCCCGGCCGGAGAAAACCATGCCCGTGGTTGGCGCGACATTGCCACCGCCGCCTCCACCTCCGCCGGAAGATGGCGGTGGGGTAGAAATACACTGCGAAGTGTTGTAGGTACAGTTCGCTTTACAGCTTAATGAACCCCCGCCAAATCCAACGCTGACGCAGGTGGCGCCGCCGAGATTAGAACCGTCGCACTGCTCGCCACTTCCAATAATTCCATCACCGCAGACAGGACCGGGAACGGTGGCATTTATATTGACATTCTCTGATGCCGCAAAAAGCGGGCTAGGCAACCCCGCCATAAAGAGACTGGAAAAAATAAAAAATAAAGTAAGTAAAACATTCATTCATTTTTTTTATGCTTCTTTCGCATCTGTTGCATTGCCTGCAAAATAACATGGTGGTCCCATTTTTTGAGCACTATCATTCCAAGAAATCCAATAATTGCCAAGATGATAACTACGATAAGGAGCAGTTGCCACGGAATAACGAAGAAGCTGTATTTGGCATTTGCGTTTTGATTGGTCGCGCTCCAAGTCAAGTTGAGCTTGGCCGTATACCAGCCAAAATGAAACTCGCTCCATTGTTGTCCGGCTATTTCAAAAAATCCCGGTTCTTCTTTCACGCCTGTTATTTTAATATCCGATTCTTTTATTTTTTGCTCCCAAAATACTTCAAATTTTCTGGCGCTAGCGGGCAGGACGCTTCCTTCTTTTTCGTTCACCGGAAGAGTCGCCGAAGTCAAACCGAATAAATTCTTTATTTTAATTTCTCCTTTGGGCACTGTGCGGTCGCCACCGGTATTGTTAAAACGATAGGCGAAAGTTATCGGAAGCGAGCTGAAAAATTTATCTTTGGCGCCAAATTCCAAAAGTCCGCCGCTCTCCTCTACCGCGCCGGAAACTTTCAGCAACATAAGAACGCCTAACCTCCCCCCGACTGCCACTTGTCCCCCCGTACTGGCTGCAGGCGGAGTTTGCCCCCACAAAACAGCGGCGAAATATCCGCCCGGCTCGGTGTTTTGAGGTATCACAACGCTAAAAGGGATAGTTTTTTCTTCCTTGGGCTGGAGAGTCACTTTTTCTTCCGTTTTAATCCAAGTGGCTAAACCAATTCTCTCGGGAAGAAAAAAGGGCGCGCCGGATTCTCCTCTGGCTTCAAAATTCTCAACAGAAGAATAAAATGTTTTGGTCTCATCCTGCTCATTAAAAAGTTTCAGCTCGCCCTCTAGGGTTTGGCCCGGGTCGCCGGATAACTCCATCTTGACCGGCGAGATGGTCAGAGCCTGCGCTTGAAACGGTAAAATAATCGCGCCCACTAAAAACAAAATTGTAATGATTAAATTCGGGTATCTCATAATTTTTTTGTCGTATTTCATGTTATGTGATTAAAAAGTGGCGGTAGCCGTATAAGTCAAAGTGGTGGTATAGCTTCCGGCCTCGGTCGCGCCCGAAATATTTGTAAGATAGGAAACGGTAAAGGCGGAGGCGTTGATTCCACCCGTAGCGCTCGCAATCGTTTCTCCGGTCACAAACCGAAAGTTGTCGACGGTAGCGTAGCCAGTAGCGGCAACTCCAAGCGGTGCCGAACCCGAAACTTCCGCTCCGACATTGGGAGTGGTATTATCTTTTAGATTAATCCCAAATTGTTCAGTGGTAGGCACGGTAGTACAGCCCGATGCGCAGGCGGTAATGGTATTAGCATCCGAAGTCAGAGTGGTTCCAGCAACAGTTACCACCATTGAAGCCGCGTTGGTGGCAACCGTAAATGTATGCGAGCCGGTAACCGCTGCGGTTGAAGAAAGCGTTCCCAAAGCAAGAGTGGTCGCGCCCAAGCTGAAAGTTATAGTCTGGGCTACTGTGGAAGAAACCGCCACTTGGTCGTCAGTCAGGATATTAACCGTAATATTTTGCGAAGTTTCCGATCCAGCCACAACAGTGATTACTTTTTCACCGCTGGTGGATGGATTTTCATATTGGGAATTTGCCGCGCCACCCGTGGCATTTTCTCCTATTTTTATACAAACCTCCGAAGCGGCGCCAATAATCGCCGAAGCGCCACCGGAAGTAAGAGTAAGGATGCGATTTACTGTTCCGCTGAATACGGCATTCCATTGAGAAGCTGTGGCGCCAGAAGCAACAAGGGTTTCATCTATAGCTCCATCGCATACATTGTCCGGACTGGTGTCTTCAAGTAAGTCAACATCGCTGAAGTCAAGAGGCCCGCTAGTATCGCCAGTTGCCGATGACCCGTCAAAATCAGCGGGGAAAGTAATTACGATGGTCTGTCCGGATGTCACACCCAGAGAAGTTCTGAATTGTATGGCGTGGTCGGAAAGCACTTGGGGAGTACCGTCGGATAATCCCTGTCGGGACATAGTATCATAGGCATTTGTTATCGCGGCATTAGCTATTTGCGCGAACGGCAAAACAAGAACTGCAATGAGCAACAAAATCAGTCCCGAACTTACTATCTTATAAGAGAGAGAGAGAGAGAGACGGAATTTTTATCTTTTTTATCATAATTTTTGCCACCGACTTGATTATACTATATTTATAAAAAATACACACCTTAACCTTACCACTAAAAGTTGGCAGTCGCAATATAAGTTAAGGTGGCGGTGTAACTTCCCGCTTCGGTTGAACCGGCAATGTTGGCGATATAGCGTACCCCGAACACATCTTCGGTGCTGTCCCCGGCACCAGAGGCAACTTGATCTGGGAAAGCCGCAGTGTCCAGCGCCCAGTTTGCGCTTGCATACGGCACAGTGGCCGAGCCACCCGTGCCGGAATTCACAATCAAGCGCGCGCCAAATTGTTCCGCGCCGGGAGACGACGCCACGGCTGATGCTCCGATAGCGGTAACCGTATTGCCGCCCGAAGCGAGCGTAGCGCCGTTTAATGTTATGACATAGCCGCTGGAAGCGTTGGTGGAAGCGGATAAAGTATGCGCGTCGGCGGTATCCGAAGCCGAACCTAGCGTATCGCCGGTGGCGTAACGAGCGGAGGAATTTAAAGCACCAAAACCAATGGTGGGGTCGGAGATATTAAAAGTCAATGACTGCGATGCGGCTCCCACCGCCGTCCCGCATATTTTATATTCGGTGTAGGCGGTGGTATTTCCCACATGCGAATTATCCGTTGCCTTCATCGAAGCAAGAGTGGTGTCGTATAAAATAGGAGTTGTGCAGTTGGTTGCTTGATAGCCCACAGAAACAGTGCCGCCGCTCGGCACGGACATACAGGCGCTTTGCGCATAACTGCCTGATTGTTGAGCGTGCGCGTTGCTTGTTCCGGATAATTTCAATACCGTGGCAAAAGTGCCGGAACATAAATTATCAAGCCCTGTTATTCCATTACAACAGACAACATTAGCGTCATAGTCCGCATCCGCTTGACCCGGAAGTTCCGCGTGCGCGTTGGTCGCGCCAGACATTCTAAGAATCACTTTATTAGTGCCACCGGTGCAAGCGGCGGAAGTCGTAACGGAACAAGATAGCGTGCCGGCGCAAACAGGGAGAACAAAAAATGTCCCGAAAAACAGGACAGGGAGAACAAAATAAATTACCGTGATTTTATTTGCGAACTTACTCATTTTTATTCATTAATTATCCAAACGAACAACCGGGGTATGGCTAATCGTGCCGGTAAATGCCGTTGGGTCTATTGTTGTGTTACAAGTGCCCGAAGTCATTGTATAGAGCCCCTCGTATTCTTTTTTGCCCGTCGGCACGGCAGAGGTATTGACCACAGTATTGGCGGTTGAAGTAAACATAAATACAGTGTTACTGCAAGTTGTGGCACAACCAAAGGCAATGTAGTAGTTCCCCGGTGTAAGCGTAACCGCGCCAACCGTTACGGGATTTGCTCCTGCCGCGGGGACATCGGTAACATCAATGAGCTTTGAGGAGCCCGCTTCGTTATACACGCAAAACCTTATAGTGCCGGCTGTAGTTACCGCGCCCACATTGTAGGTCAACTGGTTAACGGTGATGCTATAAGGGATAGTAAAGAGAGCAACCTTACGAGCCGTAAGAGATGTCATCGCCACCGCGGCATTTGCTCCAGTACCCAAACCGCTTGCGTTTTTCGTTGTTACTGTTGTCATAGTGCTCCCACCGCCGGTTTGGTCGGTACCGCAGGAGAAACTGTTTGTGCTGATGTTGTAGAGGAGTTTGTCGGTCGTCGCGCCCGAACAGGTCGGCAAAGTACGCGCCGTAACCGCTGAAGCAGAATCTCCAACAAATACCGCATCGTCCGCGGTAGCGGCAAGTCCAGTTCCGCCGTTTGCGACCGGCAAAATACTGGTTCCGACATCGGCTGACGCCGCCAAATTGATCGCGCTCCAAGCTGGCGCGGCTGCGCCGGTTGATTTTAAAAATCCAGCCGCGCCGGATAGCTTTAAAAGAGTATCAATACCTGAACCATAAATAATATCGCCCAAGACGACACCTCCAGAACTTTCTGTATAAAGGTGCCCCGGATTCGGCGTCGCGGCATAAACAACTTCAGCCACAATGAGAGCGATAACCAAGAGCAGAACGGCGTTAAGAACTTTATTGAAGTTAAATTTTGGAAAATTATTCATAGACAATTAAAATAAAAACGGACCCGGCACCTCCTATAATCGGGACAACGAAACGCGCCCTTTTAGACGAATCGAGCGAAGATAGAAATGCTTGAATGGGAGACTCAATTAAGTTATCCAAACCCTCGCTCTTAAAGAATTTAACACGCGTTGTTAAATTACCGAAGTCGCCCGTGTGGTAGCTAATGGCAACCAAATATGTCTCTCCGTCATAACCATCAACCTTGATATCGTCTATGACGATGCCTTGCTGAACAACAAACCAGCTATTCAGCCCCAGTTCTAATGTATCTTGAGGCAAAACAAAAACCTTAAACCCCGAAATGCCTTTCATGACAGCGGGAGCAGGGGCAGGCTCTACAAAAGCGGGAGCGGTATTCTCAACAGGCGTGGATGGAAGTAGAATCTGTAAAATTTCTTCCACAATAGAAGTGTCTGTCGGAGCGGTGGGAGCAGGTTCCGCCGGAGGTGGTTCTATGGGGACAGGTTCAGTTATGATTGGCTCTGTGGAGGTGGATTCGGTGGAAATAGGTTCCGTGGAGACAGAATCTATGGGAGCAGAATCTGCCGGCGAGACAGTGTCCGTTGGAACAGCGTCTATTACAGAAGCTGTTTGACTGGAGCCCGGTATTTTAATATCTAAAGTAATCAAAACCGCAAACGCTAAAACAGCGACACCGGCTACCAAAAGCTCCGCCAATTTTTTATTTAACATACATTATATTTTACCACATCTTTTGTAAAACAATAACAATAAGGAACAATTACCCCCCTACCATATGATAAACGAAGGCACGATTTTGAATTTGAAATTTGAATTTAATTTTCCCATCCCGAATCCCGCGCGCATTCCCTCCCAGACCCTTCCTGCGCGTGGAACCCCAACCCCAATTCCCGCCGAATTTCAAAAAAATCAGTCTCGGTTTTTGCGAATCCATGTCCCAGAAAATAGTTTCGCAAAACCGAGTCCACCGAATTGGTACTAGAACTCCGTCAGTTTCTCCTTTGGAGAAACCCGCCCTCAACACCACACCAAACAATACATTGTGTGGTGGTGAGGGCGGAGCGACGGAGCGGGAGCGGAGCCGAGCCGAGCACCATTCTGGTGCTTCGGCTCGGTGGAGTGGACGCTACGGCGTGACGGAGTTCGTCGTGGAGCGTACGATTA
>CAYISF010000029.1:0-8244 GCA_964366065.1 uncultured Candidatus Saccharibacteria bacterium
TGAGCCGAATGAAAAGGTTATAGTGATGTCGGCCACCAACCGGCCGGATGTTTTGGACCCGGCGCTTCTGCGCCCCGGCCGTTTTGACCGTCGGGTAATACTTGAACTCCCGGACCGCAACGACCGCGAAGAAATTTTGGCGGTACACTCCACCAAAAAACCGTTCGGCGAGGACGTCAATCTGCGCACTATTTCTGAGCGCACGCCCGGCTTCTCCGGAGCTGACCTTTATTCGCTCATGAACGAAGGCGCCATACTGGCCGCGCGAGAGAATCGCAAGAAAATTTCGCAATATGACCTTGTTCGCGCGGTGGAAAAAGTGATGATGGGACCGGAGCGCAAAAGCCACTTGCTTTCAGCCAAAGAAAAAGAAATCACCGCCTATCATGAAGCCGGACACGCGCTTATATCATCCATTTTGCCGTTCGCCGACCCGGTTCATAAGATTTCAATAATTGCCCGCGGGAACGCCGGTGGGTATACGCTCAAACTTCCGCTTGAAGAAAGGCGGCTTCAGTCGCGCAAGGAATTTTTGGATGACATCGCCGTATCCTTGGGCGGGTATGTGTCCGAGAAAGAAATTTTCGGGGACATTACCACCGGACCTTCCAACGATTTGCAGGTGGCGACCGCGCTTGCCCGGGATATGGTCACGAAATACGGAATGTCGGAAAAATTGGGGGCAATGGCGCTTGAAGGAATGGGCGGACGGGTTATGTTCGGCACCGGTGTTTCAGACCATGAGTATTCGGACGATATGAGTTCGAAAATAGACGCGGAGGTGTCTAACATAATGGACGGAGCTTTTAAAAAAGCAGTCAAAGTTATCAAGGAATACCGTAAGGCGCTCGACGCCATAGCCAAAGAGCTTATTTCCGTGGAAACGCTTGAGCGCGAAGAGTTTGAAAAAATACTTGTCTTAAACGGCATTACTCCGAAGAAAAAAGAAGAGATGAATTTGGCGGAGGGAATAATCAGCAAATAATTCACCCGCCAAAATTTTGTTTGGCAAAATTTAGGAGGGCAAGCAACAAATATTTGATTTTTGTGCGCGTGCTAGGATTCGGTCAAGAACATTTTTACTTGTCGTCGCTCGTAAAAATTTCTCGACCCTGCTCGTGCGACCCTTGTCAGTGCAAGGGTGCCCGCACTCGCTTTCGAATCCTGCCTGGCGCAACAAACAAAATCATCCGATGTTTTCACATCGGGATTCATTTGTTTGTAGTGCGCGTGCTAGGATTCGAACCTAGGACCCTCGAGGTATAAGCTCGATGCTCTAACCAGCTGAGCTACACGCGCTCGTGAAAAGCATCATAATATAAAATGGATTTTACTCAAAATGATAGAGGAATTCCCTCCGCGCGTACAATTTTTAGCCAGGAAAATAGCCGCCTTGGGGGCGGCTGTAAAGGCGATTTAACTTTCACGTTAAGTAGCCGAGAAATTTCAGGATTTCCCGCGCTTTGTATGGGAATGAATCCTTGTTGCTTTTATGGTCACAACCGGCTGCGACGAGTTGGTCGTTATTGTCGGGGTGGCCGGACATTGCCACGATGGGGCCGGTGAATCCGGCTTTGCGCATATGATGTACGAGTGGCATAGTGTCCGGCTTCGGTCCTTCAAGACAGGCATCCATTCCAATGAGCACGATTTCCGCACGGTGTTTTTCAAAGAGGTCAAGCGCTTCCTTTTTTGTCATCGCAGGCAGGACGCGGGCTATCTTGAGGAGTTTTACCCTCAAGAGTTCTTGCTCATCCGGCTTATCTTCAACGAGCAAAATTATCGGTAATTCCTTTTCCATCTTTTCCTCCGGTTTTTGAAGAACGAAAGAGGTTTACTTTGTAACATATTTAATAAAATAGCGCAAGTGGTAGGTCGCGCTATTCAAAGTGAATGTTTCCATTTTGCGATAATCTTTTTTTAAGCTCCGGATATTGTGTGAGAGCGCCGTCAGCGCCATAAATTTGTCGCGCTTCCTCCCGCGCGGCTTCCACCATTTTTATATTTTTAATCGCTTCCATCCCTAAGTCGGAAATACCCCATTGTTTTACGCCGGAGAGTTCGCCGGGACCGCGGAGCGCCAGGTCAAGTTCGGACAATTCAAATCCGTTTTTGGCCGTGGTGAGCGCTTTCAGCCGGGCTACCGATTTTTCCGATTTTGTTTCCGAGAATACGAAACAATACGGCTGATGGGTGCTTCTTATCACCCGTCCGCGAAGCTGGTGCAACTGGGCCAGACCGAAACGCTCCGCGCCTTCAATTACTATGAGCGTGGCGTTTGGCACGTTCACCCCGACCTCCACGACCGAGGTGGCGACCAGAATTTGCGTATCGCCCCGCGCGAATTCTTTCATAATTTTTTCTTTTTCAGCCGGACGCATTTTGCTGTGCAAGATATCTATGGAAAATTCCGGGAAAATATCTTTTGACAGCCGCTTGGCTTCGGCTTTAACTGATTTTGCGATAAGCGCGAGCTCTTTTTCCGGATCCGGTTCGTCAATGCGCGGGCAGATTATATATGCTTGCCGGCCGGCCATAAGTTCCGTACGGATTTTTTCATAAGCGTCGGCGCGTTTGTTCGGCGTGACTATTTCAGTTACGATTTGTTTCCGGCCGGCCGGCATTTCATCAAGCAAAGATAAATCAAGGTCGCCGTATATGGTGAGCGCGAGAGTGCGCGGAATGGGAGTTGCGGTCATTGATAGCAAATGGGGAAGGGGGTCGGATTTACGCGCCAATTTCTGTCTTTGGGCCGTACCGAACCTATGCTGCTCGTCAATTATTATATAGGCCAGATTTTTAAATTCCACGGATTTTTGGATTAAAGCGTGTGTCCCCAGAAGAATCGCGATTTCTCCGTTTTTTACCCACTTAAGAAGCTGGGTGCGCGAAATGTCGGTCCAGCCGTCAGAATTTACCTTTGACGGGAATTTACGGCAGCCGCTGCCGGTAATCAGGCCGATTTGTATGGGCAGGTGTTTGAAATATTGAATAAATGATTCAAAGTGCTGGGTGGCCAGAATTTCCGTTGGCGCCATATACGACACCTGCAGTGTTCCGAAACTCTGCCCGTTCGGTCTGGTTGTGACCGCGGCAAAAGCCGTGGTGGCGGCTACGGCGGTCTTGCCGCTGCCCACATCTCCCTCCAAAAGACGCGACATCGGCCGGCCGCTTTCAAAATCACCCAGAATCGTTTCAATTGAACGCGTCTGGGCCGAGGTGCCCTTAAAAGGGAATCGCTCAACGAATTTTTTTATTTCTTCCCTGTCTTTTTTTATGATAAAACTTTTGTGTCTGGCGTATTTGGCTCTTTCACTCTGGCGGTCCATCTGGATGAAGAAGATTTCTTCAAAAGCGAAACGTTTGTGAGCCGCGCTCCGGTGGTTTTCTTTTTTCGGGCTATGTATCCAGACGAGCGCGGTTTTTAAATTCGGAAGGTGATACTTTGCGAGTATATCGGCGGGGATGGGATCGGTTATTTTGGCAAGGATTCCGCTTTCCAGGACTTTTCTTATGCTGTGATAAAACCAGCGCGAAGTGACGCCGCGGGACTCCGAATAAACGGGAATATATGATTCGCTATCTTGTTTTCCAAAAAGCGAATCGCCAATGGGAGTGGGAAGTTCGCTGATTGTTTCTATTTCCGGATTTGCCAGATAGGGGATACCTTTTCTTTCCATAACTTTTCCGGAAAGCTTGACCATAGCGCCGCTATGAATCATTTTGGCGATATACGGCTGATTGAACCAGACGATTTTAATTTTTCCCGTCGCGTCGGAGATTTCGCCTTCGGCCATTGGAATTTTTTTACGGAAGGCCCTGCTTGTTTTCAATTTATTTACCTGTCCGTAAATAGTCGCCTTTTCTCCGGGAACAAGATTTTCTATGGTCGTTATTTCGCCCAAATCCGCGTAGCGGGAAGGAAAGTGATACAAAAGGTCGCGAACGGTTTTAATTCCGAGTTTTTTAAGCGCGCTTTTTTGAGCGGGAGTTAAGCGGAAAATTGATTCTGCGGGCGTATCGGGGGACATAGGGAACTTTCAATTTTCAAATCTCAATTTTCATTAAATTCCCAATGATTTAATTTTCAATGGAATTCGTTTGATACATTGGTGCTTGAAAATTCATTGAAAATCGTAAATTGAAAATTGTTTTAGTTATTGCACGACAACCTTGCCGCCCTGGCTTGGGTTTAAGTGATTGTGGTATCCCCAGGTACCGACGGTGGTGAATGTATAGGTGTATTTGCCTCCGTTCGGGACAGGCGCGAGTTCATCAAAACCGGGGAGACCGGTATGCGCCGGGTGAGGATTTGAGGCGACCCACATGGTAAAGTCGGAGATATTCTCAAAAGTGACCGATTGGCCGGCTTTGATTGTTATGACGTTTGGGTTGAAACGGTCATTAGTGTAAGCGACGAGGTTATTTGCCGAAGCGGTTCCCGTCGCGGGTTGTTCCACAATCGCGTTTCCCGATATGGTTACGCGCGCGATAATCAAATTGCCGTTTTGGTCATTTAACGGAATATCGGGACCGGGGAATTGGAAGATTCCGTTTCCGTCGCCGTCTATATGCGCTATGAGATAAATTGTTTCAGATTCTCTTGTCGTCTGGTTTAAGTTGATGGCTATATTTTTGTTCTCGCCGACAGGGAGAAGATTTGAAACTCCGATAATGCCGCTTGGTTCGCCGTTTTCTTCGCGCCGGACAACCAGAAAACTTTTTTCTTTTAAGTTCGCATCGGCGACGGTTACGGTAGAACCCGGCAACGCGCTTCCAATCATAATTTCCGATGTTTCACTTGTTGCATTTGTAGCCAACTTAGATTTTGGCGCGGTTAATGTATAGGTGGCATAGCCGATTCCCGCCACGATTATAATAACGGCAAAAATGATTAGATTGTTTTTGTTCATATCCTTATTGTATCCGCCGTTTCGTTTTAATCAAAGCCGTTGGCTTCAATAATCTTTTTATAGGCGTAGGCCGATTTGCGCGGGATGCGCGCGAACGTTTTGTAATACACCTCAACCAAACCAAATCGCGGCCAGAATCCTTTATCCCATTCAAAATTATCCATAAGCGACCAGTGCAGGTAGCCGCGGACATCCGCGCCGTCTTTTATGGCGCGATGAACATTTTTGAGAGATTCTTTAATAAACCATTCCCGTTTTTCGTCTCGCGCGTCGGCCAGGCCGTTCTCGATGATGTAAATCGGCTTGCGGTATTTTTTCAAATCGCGGAGGCAATGGTAGATAGCTTCAGGGTAAAGTTCCCAGCCCATGTCGGAAATTTTTTCATCCCTGTTTTTATTGAACCAGCCGGATATGCGATTGTGGAAATAGTGGTTGAGTCCGATGAAATCCTGATGGTTTTTAACATGATTCAGGAACAGGCGGTTCCAGAACCAATCGGCGGTTATTTTCAAAATTTTGCTCCACAATCCGGTTGATTCAAACCAAATATTATTTTTGGCAATGCCGATTTGCGCCGCCGGATTTATTTTTTTGATTGCCGAATAGGCGCATATGTGGCTTTTGGCTAATTTGTCCATAACCCGCAGATATGCGAGCAAACTTTTCTTTTGCGGAGGCCACACGCCCTTTAAATAAGAATGCAAGGCGTATACTTCCGGCTCATTCATAGTTATCCAGAATTTTACTTCCGGCAATTCGCGTACTGTTTCTTTTAGATAACGGACGAAATATTCAGGAAAATCGGGAGAGAGAACTCCGCCTTTATCCCTAAGCCAGAGGGGGAGTGTCCAGTGGGAGAGAGATACAAACGGTTCCAGCCCGCATTCCCGCGCCGCGCGTATTACATCGCGATAATGGGCGATAGCGGCAGTATTTGATTGCCCCTCTTCCGGTTCAATAAACGACCATTCAAGAGAAAACTTGGTGGCGGTATGGCCTAAATTTTTGGCCAGAATAAAATCATCTTCATATCGGTTGTAGTGGTCGGCCGCTTTGCCTGAAATATAATTTTCCGGATTTGTCGCTTCATGCTCAATATATTTCCAGTTGGAGAGATGTCGGAATTTTTGTTTCGCTTCCCGCGCCAGCCGCTCGGCGTTTTCTTTTTCCCACTCGCTCCAATCGTTATGGTTCCCGCCCTCAACCTGATGGCTTGAAGTTGAGGCGCCCCAGAGAAAACCTTTTGGAAATTGGTATTTCACCACTCTAGTGTAGCAGAAAGAGGCGGCTAAAATGAATAAAAATCAACCCCGCCATAGGCGGGGTTGATTTTTAACATCGGGCGCTTACGCGCGGGCGACATTCGTGGCAGCCGGGCCTTTGTCCCCCTGGGTGACTTCAAAAGAGACGGCATCGCCTTCTTTCAATTCCTCAAAGGTAACCCCCTGCAACTCTTTGGAGTGGAAGAAAAGATCCTTCGTTTCGCCTTCGCGAGCGATGAATCCGAATCCTCTGTCCGTCAGAGTTTTGATTGTTCCTGTCATAATTTACAGTTTTTGTTACTTGTTCTAATTCTAAGAAACTCGACTACGCTTCCGTGCTTCTGCACTATGAATCCATTATATACTATAAACATTATTCTGTCAAGGATTATAACGAAAAAACGACATTCTCTCGGAATGCCGATTTCCCAATTGGCGGAGACGGTGGGATTCGGCCAAGAACATTTTTGTTCGCCGTCGCTCTCAAAAATTTCTCGGCCCTGCTCACGCGACCCATTCTGGTGAATGGGCTACCCCGCGTTCACTTTCGAATTCCACCATTCTCTCGTAATGATGAGCCGCTCGGATATCAATAAGATATCCTCGCGGCTCATTACGGTGTTTGCTGGACAAAGTTCGAAACTATTTCGAGCAAAATCCAAACGATTAGAGCGGACTCGGCAGGGCGAAACAATTTTTCTGGGGGAATGGATTCGCCCTGCCTCGGCTCTTTTCCCGCCCGCAGGAGGGGTCTGGGGAGGAATGCGGGCGGGTTTCGGACTGGGGGTTTTCGGAAAAAAATTCTCGGCTACAAAATCAGAAACCATACAGTGAAAAAATCTACCTTTTGTTCATTAGTTCCTTAAATACCCCATACACCGGCCGCTTGCTATAACCTGATTTAACTAAGCCGTACCTGTCGCGATAAAACGCCAAATCTCTTAATGAAAACCAAAAGAAGGCGTCCATAGTATTCCGCTCGGCAAAGGATTTTCTAAAAAGACTTTCTTTTTGAGCATCATCCGTAGTGCCGAATTCATTCATCCAGATCGGCTTGTTTTTTGATTCACCGTAACCACTCATAATATTGCGTACACTTTTTTCCGCCTGGCTGAAATCGTTTTCAAATCCATAAGGGTGAAAGGCCATTGCGTCAAAGCAGTTATTCACACCCGTTTTATATATTTGATTGAGAAAATCTATGTAGGTCATACCGACTTCCCAAAGTGGTTTTTGCGTTGTCTCATCAATGTTCGGTGAAAGTCCGCCGAGAAAAATGATAGCATCAGTATCTTTTTCTCTGATAGAAGAGTTGGCAATGATAAGCAACCGCGCATATTCCTTGACGAACGATTCGGCCTTGGACGCTGAATGAACAAATCCGACACCGGGCAAATTCGGCTCGTTAAATATTTCCCAGTAACGAATTCCGTAATTATTCCATTTTTTTATTTTTGCCAGGGTTCCGTTTAGTTTATATCGTTCCACTGCGGCTTTCATAAACAAAGCAAAATTACTTTCGGCATCTTCCCAATTTTCAATCCAAGGCGGGATGTAGTTTGGAACAGCAAGAATCTCTATGTTTCTTTTCTGCATTTCAATTACAAAATTATCAAATTCATCCCACTTGTATTTTCCATCAGGCATGGCGATGTCGCTCCAAAGCATGTCCGTCCGAATCCATTTGACATTCAAATCGGACAACATCGCCAGGTCTTTTTCTTGGTTGGCGTATGGAAATGGCACCGCCAGTCCATAAATATGTTTGGCGATGTTGCCGGTTGATTTTATACATCCCCTCGCGTCGCTTGAAAGTTTTTCATCAGATTGGTCGGGGATGTCCAGAAATAAAGGCAGTGGCGTAGTCCGGTCGCGGTGTGTCGCGTAGAAAATAAACAAAAGAAGAGCAAACAAAATGATTAATATCCACAAAATAGACTTATTCATATTAACTAACTTATTGTTTTTGAAAAAAATGACATAATAATTTTTCTATTTTAACAATTCCTCCATAGGAACGCCTAACGACTTGGCGATTTTTTGGATTGTTTGAACGCTTGGTTTTGTAA
>CAYISF010000030.1:0-7689 GCA_964366065.1 uncultured Candidatus Saccharibacteria bacterium
TTCGTAATTATGAAAATACTCGGCATTGATTATGGAGCGAAGAGAATAGGCGTGGCCCTCTCCGACGAAAACGGAAAGGTGGCGTTTCCCGTTTCGGTCGTAGCGAACGACAAAAATGCGTTTTTAGTGCTTCGTAATTTGTGCCATGATGAAAAAGTTGAGCGGATAGTCGTAGGAGATTCGCTTGATTCATTCGGCAAGGATAATGAAATAATGCCCGCCACCCGCGCTTTCGCGGAAGTCCTGTCCAAAGAAACGAATCTGCCCGTATTGTTTGAGCCGGAATTCATGACTTCCGTGGAAGCGCACCGTTCGTCATTTGAAGAACAGGGCAAGCGGGGACGGCAGACGATTGACGCTTCCGCCGCGGCGCTTATTTTGCAGAGATATTTGGATAAGCAACGAACGAAGTGAATATGTTTATATAGACCCGCCAAAATTTTTGCGGAGCGCGCAAAATTATATAGAAAAAAGTTAAGTTTGAGTAATAAGCAAATTATAAAACAGCTCCTTGCGTACCCATCTTTTTGGGTGTAGGTTGTTGGCAGACGTTGTTTCAACATAGTTTTTACTTAATTCTTTTTTGTGAAGGGGGCCTCATGAGTAATATGGCTCGGGAGCACAAGTACCTCGTTGTTGACGATATGCCGCGTTGGCATGGTTTGTCGTGGAGGCCGGGAGAGCCGGCCATCGTGGTTTCGGTTCACCGCGAGGCGCTCTCTATGGCTTCAAAGCTTCCGGATAGCATAGCCCAACAGGTGGCAAAATCGCTTGGCCTCGGCCAGTTTGAGGGGTCATACGAAAAGTGTTTCGGTTTTGACGGTACTCTAACCCGGATTGAGAACGGCGATTTTGTTGAATTTGTCGCCAGGTTGCCGGTGGTGTATCACGTTCTTGACGAGGATTGCCGGGAATGCAAAGGCACAGCTAAGAACGAATATAAAGACGAATGCCTTTACTGCATGGGATTGGGGAAGAAAAGCGAGTGTCGGTACAAGGAGGCGTTTGCGGTGTCGGCGAGCTTAAGCTTTCTTTTTATGCCGCTTGAGCATTTGCAGTGGAGTGTTCCATCATCACGGAGACAATTGATGACCATTCTCCTTTCCGTTCAGAATTCTTTGGACGGGGGCGCCTTCAGCGGTATGTTTGGCATTCCGCTGGTAAAGTGGCTTTCCGGGATGCCGATTGACCGGCCGATTCCAGAGATGGTAGAGGCCATGGAGCGTGCCTACTATCATATGTTCACCCGGCGCAAGTGGGATCACGGGGCTCGTTTCGAGGCTTTTGTGAACGACAAGGATGGATGGCTCAATGTTTCCTGCCCAGGACAAGGTTGCGGTATGAATCCAAAACTTGGGTATATGACGTCGGCGCGCGGGTATGAAGTCCACTCCCATAACGTGGACAATCCCGTTCAGCAACTGACGCTACTTGCCGGGCTTGCCGCGCTTCATGACCGCGCTGACAAGGAAATAAGATAGAGTAATGTTGCGTTTTCATGCGTGATTTGCGGAGCCCTCCGGGCTCCGCTTTCTTTTTGTTTAATAAATGGCCCCATATTTTACGTTTTACATTCTAAGTTTTATGATTATGTCGTATAATATAAAGAACAATGGTCCCGTAGTAGAATTTGACGATGCGCTAATCGCGCAATAAAATTATCGCCAAATTCACTACGGGACTAATCCCGTAGTATAAATGGCGCCATAGAAATGTTAATCATTAAAAACAACGATGCCAGAAAGTTACCAGCATAATATGAAAATAGTGGCAAAATTACTCCGATAGGAGTAGCGCCATTTTTTACTATCGGGATGGCGAATCTTTTCTCAAAATTTTTTCCGACACCGAAATTCTTGAAAATGCCGGCGGTTGGTTTGGACATCTCCGACCAGTCCATACGCTTTATTGAACTTATTCCGCGCGGCGCGGATTATGTTCTCGGGCGGTTCGGCGAGAAGAAAATTCCCATCGGAGTAATGGAATCGGGAAAAATCAAGGACACGGACGGCCTCAAAAAGATTCTCTCTTCTCTTAATACGGAATACAAACTTTCCTTCGTAAACGTGTCACTTCCCGAGGAGCAGGCGTATCTTTTTCGAATGACGCTGCCATACGTTAAAAAAAACGAGCTCCGCGGGAGTATCGAACTTCAGCTTGAGGAATACATACCCATTCGCGCCGAAGAAGCAGTTTTTGATTATGAGATTATCTCCGAATCCGAACGCGGGTACGAGCTGGAAATATCCGCATTGCCGCGCGCCGTCGCGGAAAGCTATTTCAAACTTTTTTCGGGGACCGGGCTTACGCCGCTCGTATTTGAAATAGAGGCGCAGGCCATTGCCCGGGCGGTAATTACCGAAAAAGATTCCCGAACGCATATGATTATTGATTTCGGCGAAACACGCACCGGCCTTTCCGTCGTCTCCGGCAACGTGGTGATGTTGACCTCCACGCTTGATATCGGAGGCCGTACTCTGAATGCCGCCATAGAGAAAACCTTTAAGGTAAAACCCGAAGAAGCCGAACGGATGAAAAAGGAGTATGGCCTGGTCAAAAGTTCCGTTGATAAAGAATTTTTTTTCACGCTCATGCACCCAATTTCCATTTTGAAGGATGATGTGAACAAGCACTTTATTTATTGGCATACTCATCCAGAGCCCGGGGAAAAAGACAGGAAGAAAATAGATAGCATTATTCTCTGCGGCGGCGATTCCAACTTGCTAGGCTTTTCCGATTACCTCGCGGCTAATCTGAAAGTGCCGGTCTCGGTCGGGAACATGTGGATTAACGTCAATTCCTTTGACGACTATGTCCCCGAGATTAATTTGAAGGACTCGCTTCGTTATGCGACAGCCATCGGACTTTCGCTTGGAAGCATACACCATAATGATTAATTTAATTCCCACTAATGAAAAGATCCGGCTTGTCCAATCGTACCAAAAACGCTTTCTTATAATGTTATTGTCGTTTTCCGCATGCGCTTTTTTTATCGGCGCTATTTTTCTCATGCCGGCATATCGCCTGGCCGAAGAAAAAACCGCGTCAGCCCGGAAGAGTATTGATATCGCCAAATCGCTTTCCGCGGCGCGCGCGGGAGGAAATCCGGAATTCGTAATTAAAGAGATTCAAAAAAAGCTGGATTTATTCGCCACGGAGAAAAATAAAGCTACCCCAAGCGCTCTTTTCCAGACCATATTAAACGCTCGGCCATCCGGAGTCCGCATAAGCGGATTTACTTATGTTGAAAAAGGCGATGGTAGCGATGAAATTGAAGTTCGGGGACAAGCTCTCACCCGCGAAACCCTGCTTTCTTTTGTGAGCGCGCTAGAGCGCGGGACGGTATTCGGAAAAGTATCCGTGCCGGTTTCAAATTTCGTTCAGGACGTGAATTTGGATTTCTCGCTCCTTCTCAGTACAAAGACAGTACCTTCATGATAACAACACGAACAATTTGGAGTACCATTGCAATCCTTATCTTTCTCAATCTTGCCGGGGCGGCACTGTACGGCTATATGCTTTACGACATATCGCTTCAAAGATCCAGTACCACTTTGGCTCTAACGACGCTTCAAATGGAACTAGAACGCGGAGGTAATCTGAAACAGCTCTCGGACGCGTTAAGCAGCACCGTGGACGAGCGCGCTAAAATAGACGGTTACTTCGTGGACACCAAAGGCTCGGCCCATTTTCTTGAAAAACTCCAGTCGTTCGGTAAGCTCGCAGAAGCGCCGATTCATTTGAGCAGCGTCGAGGTGGAAAATAAAAGCGTTCTTCGCGTTGGCTTCTCTGTGGAGGGTTCGTTTGAAAATATCTATCAGCTCACTGAACTCCTCCAGGCGACACCATATGTAATTAACATCAGGTCTCTCAATTTGAATAAAATAAATATTACCGATACGGCAAAGAATGCAAAACAAAAAGTCCAGCTGTGGAGCGCGACATTTTCCGTCCGATTATTAAGTTTTTCCAATAAATAACATGGATTATAAGACGCCCCTTGCCGCCTTAGATTACGCCAAGAAATACTGGAAAAAGTTTCTTCTTATCTTTGATAGAGACAAGTTCAAGGCGGTTTTGTATCCTGACCGCGACTGGGAGCACCTGCTTGTTCTTTTTTCAGCAATCGTGGCCTTTTTTGCCGTAGCGAGCATGTATCTGTATTTCGGCGTCAATAGCGCAGGCCTTGCTTCAAAGCAACCACCTGCCTCGCCGCAAGTAACTGCCAGAGAAAAGATACAAAGCGCCGTTACTGCCATTACGAAGGCGGAAAATAATTTCAATGATATCGCTTCAAAAAAACCGAAGTTGGCGGACCCGTCGAAATAAACTTACGACTTGCGACCAACAACAAATGATTAAAGAAAAAATTTGAGTTGGTGGTTGCGCGTATTTGTTGTAAGTTGTTAGCATGCCCGGTAGCGAGCTTTGCTCTGCTACCGGGGCTGTGAGTCGTAAGTTTGTTTGCCCTCGTAGTTCAATGGATAGAACAGCGCTCTTCTAAGGCGTTGATGTGGGTTCGATTCCTGCCGAGGGCATAACCAAAATAAAGCTAATCTTGTATTGGTTTTATTTTGGTGGGCGCTAAGGGACTTGGTCACGCATAAAATCATGCTTGATTTTTGTGCAACCCCGCCTCGGCACGTCTGCCTCCGGCCTTCAAGTCCCTGACCGCTTGTCCACTTATCGCAACAAAAAACCGACCGATGTCGGCTTTTGTCGCGATGTGGGCGCTAAGGGACTTGAACCCCTGACCTTTCGCGTGTAAAGCGATTGCTCTACCAACTGAGCTAAGCGCCCGATAATCAATGCACTAAAACTACAGCACAATGGCATTTTAGGCAATAACATTTATAATATAATTTATTCTCATATGATTAAACGTCTTGAATGCCGAATTTTCGGAAGAGTACAGTTTGTGATGTTCCGCGACTTCGCCAAGCGCAAAGCGGATGAGCTTGAACTTGTCGGCACGGTGGAAAATATGGCAGACGGAACGGTATTTGTCGTGGCCGAAGGTGATGGGGCGAAACTCGAAGAATTGCTCGGCCATTTGAAAAAAGGTCCGCTTTTTGCTAATGTTCTCTCTATTGAAGCAAATTGGTTTCCGCCCGCCGGAGTGTTCACTGATTTCAAAATCCTCTATTATGGCAGACAAAATTAAACATTATCCGAAATCAATAGGTATCATTATGGACGGCAACCGCCGTTTTGCTAAGTCGCGCGGACTTTCGCCTCTTAAAGGGCACGAGGCGGGCTATTCGCGTTTTAAAGAATTTGTCCGCTGGGCGAAAGAGTTCGGCATAAAAACACTTTATGTTTATGCTTTTTCGACAGAAAATTGGAATCGTCCAGATAATGAAGTCGGCTATCTGATGGGTCTTTTTGCCAAAGTAGTCGGGACGGAAGCTAAAGCACTAATCAGGGAAAAAGTGCGGGTTAAGTTTGTCGGGCAGATTGACAGATTTTCTCCGGTCATACGTTTAGGAATAAAAAGTTTAGAGAGGGCGACTGCTAAATTCACCGGTATGACGCTCGTGATTTGTGTTTCCTACGGCGGCCGCGCGGAAATCCTTTCAGCGGTCAAAGAGCTCTCGAAAAAAGAGGGGACAAAAGGAATCGCCAAACTGGATGAGAAAATGTTTTCAAAATATCTTTGGACCGCCGATTCCCCGGATCCGGAACTTATCATACGCACGAGCGGGGAAGTGCGCACGTCTAATTTTTTGCCGTGGCAGGCGGTGTACAGCGAGTGGTTTTTCACCAAAACCATGTGGCCGGCATTTACCAAGAAAGAGTTTGAAAAAATTCTCCGTGATTTTGGGAAACGCGAAGTGCGCCGCGGACGCTAATACCATGAAACTCCCGAAAATAATTTATGAAGACAAGAATGTCTTCGTGTTCAACAAGCCCGCTGGGCTTTTGGTTCATGGCGATGGTCGCACCTCGAAGGAAAGCGAAGTTTCCTACGGGGCAGGCTCCGAAGAAACGTTTGCCGATATGCTTGCTGCGCATTATCCGAAGATGAAAAAGATAGGCGAGCCCATATGCTCTAAGGGCAAAGACGGGAAAGAAAAAATAATTTACCGTCCTGGCATTGTGCATCGCCTGGACAGAGGGACGACTGGAGTGCTTGTGGTGGCGAAAAACCAGAAATCATTTGAGTCATTGAAAAAACAGTTTCAGGACCGAACAGTCGTAAAAAAATATATTGTCGTGGTTCACGGCAAAATGAAGGATGTTCGGGGTATTATTGACCGGCCTATCGGCCGGAGCAGGAATGATTTCCGGAAGTGGTCGGCGATGCGGGGCACCCGCGGAGAGATCCGTCCCGCGGTGACGGAATATAAAGTTTTGAAGAATTTCTCCCAAAGCGGAGAGGATTTTACGGTGCTTGATGTTTCTCCCAAAACAGGACGAACCCATCAGATACGGGTGCATTTGAAGGCCATAAACCACCCTGTTGTGGGCGATTCTTTGTACGCGGGTAACAAGAGGTCAACTCTCGGTTTTAAGCGCCCTGCACTACATGCTGTTTCTGTTACCTTCTCTTCGCTGAAGGGAAAGAAAATCAGTGTTGAAGCTCCTATGCCGAAGGATTTTTCATTTTTGAGAAAACTGGTCTAAATGGGACTTGAGGTGTTGACAATAAATGTCGTTATAGATATATATACAAGCAGTAACCTTGCCAATTTTTAGGGAGGAATTCCTATGGACGCTTTGGATCCGGTAGAACGCTTTCTGGCTGAAAGAAAAAAGAAAAACAAGAGAAGGAAAGAAAAGAAAAACGAGAATCTCCGCATAGAAGTCAGAACAAAAAGCGGACTTTCGGTTATCGGTGACATATACGGACTCACGAAGGAAGAAGTTAAACTCCGTGAGTTTGTTTATGAGACAAGACACTCTATCATTGGGCCTTATAGCATGGACCATTACACAGGTCGCGTGGCTGTGGTTGATAGGCGAGAAATAGAAGTAGTATTTGCAGGGGGTTCTTTCACTGCGCCGTAAGGCGCAGTTTTATTTTGTAGGGATTGTTGCAGTTCCATAGAATGTATGTTAGATTTCTTCAATATTTATATGGCAATTAAACTTACATCCGTAGATATGGAATCGCGGCAAAAACTCGGCCTCAGATCGGGGGATACTGTTCGCGTGTGGTCCAAAGTGAAGGACAAGGACAAGGTCCGTCTGCAGGGTTTTGAAGGTCTTATTCTTTCAGTAAAGCACGGGACTACGGCGGGAGCGACATTTACCGTCAGGCGCATAGCGAGCGGCGTCGGCGTAGAAAAGATTTTCCCGCTTTATTCTCCGATGATTGACGAAATAGAGATATTGAAGCGTTCCAAGGTTCGCCGCGCCAAACTTTACTATGTCCGGGATAAAGCGGCCAAAGAGATTCGCCGCAAGACGTCTGGCGAAAGAAAATTCATTCACAAAGTCGGGGGTGTTACGGTAGTTGCGGAGAGAGAGCCCGTTGATGAAGTTGTAAAAACAAAAGAAGAGTAATAGAATAAAATCCTCGCAAAAGCGGGGATTTTAAAAATAGAATATGCCCGGGTGGAGAAATTGGTAGACTTACTACCTTGAGGTGGTAGCGCCGTAAGGCATGCAGGTTCGAGTCCTGTCCCGGGCACCATAGTAGATACAGAAGAAGAAAAATTTAAAAACTCAAGTTCCTTTTCTCAA
>CAYISF010000031.1:0-6856 GCA_964366065.1 uncultured Candidatus Saccharibacteria bacterium
GTCCATGGCATGGACGAGTCCCGGGTGCGACTCCCGGTAGGTCCACAGGGTAGTGAATTTTGGCATTAGCTTTGGCTACGCCTTCGGCGTGATGCCAAAATCTACTACCCTGTCCATAGAGCTGTAAAATTTTTTAAGGGCTCATAGTAAAGTGGTATTACGCGGCATTCGTCCCGATTTATCCCGATTTTATAAAAATCGAGGATGCGCGATAAAATCGGCATAAATTTTTAAAAATGTTTTACACATATATCCTAAGATCAGTAAAAAATAATCAATATTATGTTGGGAGTTGCAATAATTTAGATAAACGTGTTTCATTGCATAATAAAGGATTAGTTAAATCAACCAAAAGATATGCGCCGTGGGATATTATGTTAGTGGAAATGCACAAAACATTGAAAGAAGCACGGGCGCGCGAAACACAGATAAAAAATTGGAAAAGCAGAAAATCTATTGAAAGTTTGATGAAACATTTTAAAAAATTAAAATAAATCGAGGATCCTCGATAGTTCTGGTGGGCCTATGGTCCAGTGGTACGACGCCACATTCGCATTGTGGAGACGCGAGTTCGATTCTCGCTAGGTCCACCAGAGCTATCGGGACATTGCCGAGTCCCGGGTTCGACTCCCGGTGAGTCCATATTTTTTATAATAAAAGAAAAAATTGTCGTTATATACCACGGAAACTGCCTTGACGGCTTTGGTGGTGCTTATGCCGCCTGGAAAAAATTCGGAGATAACGCTCTATACTACCCCGCCCACGACCGGGAAAAATCGGAATCGGATGTAACCGGCAAGGAAACATACATCATAGATTTTAGTTATCTAAAAGATGTGCTTTTGGAAATGGAGAAAGTAGCCAAACGGCTAGTCGTCCTTGACCACCATATCGGCACAAAAGAGGCCGTAGAAGCGGTACGCGAGCATATTTTTGACAACGACCGTTCCGGCGCGGGTATTGCCTGGGAATACTTCCATCCGGATAAAAAACTGCCGCGTCTCCTTGCTCATATACAAGAAAATGATATTTGGCGATTTACCCTTCCCTATCACAAAGAAACAGCAGCTTTTTTGAGCACTATCCCGTTCAGCTTTTCTTTCTGGGAAAATCTTTCTGATGAATTCGAAGATGATAAAACCTTTGATAAATATGTGGAAAAAGGCAGGGCCTATGCGGAATACTTTGACTATGTGTGCGATTATCTCGCCAAACAAGCCGAACTCGTTAAGTTTAACGGATATGAAATATTCGCGGTGAACGCCCCGCGGCTATTCCGTTCTGAGCTGGGACACAAGCTGGCATTAAAAAAATCTCCCTTCGCGATTGTGTGGTATAGAAATGAGGGGAAATTACATTTTTCAATGCGCGGAGACGGCTCAATTGATTTAACAAAAATTGCCAAAAAATATGGCGGGTCCGGGCATAAAAACGCAGCCGCTTTCCGGTTGCCTCTTGGCGCGCCTCTCCCATTCCAGGTTATTGACTCTAAGCCGAAAATACCATAATATTAACCTTGCCTTGAACATTTAAGGCATTTTCTTTTAATTGCTAAGAGCACGCATAAACAACCAAATACGGGCAACTGAACTAAGGGTCATCGGGAGCGAGGGCGAAAATTTAGGCGTCATTACCACCAAGGAAGCTCAGGCCATAGCCGACAAAGAAGGTTTTGACCTGATAGAGATATCGCCCGAAGCCGTTCCGCCTGTCGCCAAAATAATGGATTTTGGCAAGTATCAGTACGAACTTTCAAAGAAGCAGAAGAAAATAAAAGCCCACGCCCATCAAACCGAAACCAAAACCCTCCAGGTAAAAATCGGCACCGGCGAACACGATTTGGGAATAAAAGCGAAACGGGCTTCAGGATGGCTAAAGGAGGGGCACCGCATCAGAATTGACCTTTTCCTTGCCGGCCGGGCGAAATATATGGAAGATGCGTTCCTAAAAGAACGGCTGGAGCGAATACTCCATCTCATTACCGAAAACTATCGCGTAGCCGAAGAATACAAGAAAGGGTTAAAGGGCAGAACGATTGTCATAGAGAGAGACGGAAAGAAATAAAAGAATTGAAAAACCCCCAGCCCCACTTTTGATTATGTCTCTATTGGTGGCGCACGGGCATTAGCCCGCCCCTATTCGGAGACTGCGCCACAAACAAAAAGTGAATTTGAAAATAAATATGAAATGTAGTAAGGTACATTGATGCAAAAGTGGAGCGGGGTCATTATTTTCTAAGACTCGCTTCGCTTGTCAAGAAAATATATGAAAACAAACAAATCATACACAAAGAGATTGAGAGTCACCCGCAGGGGAAAAGTTTTGGCGCGGAAGGCGGGTTTTAATCATTTCAACGCCAAGCAGAAGCGCACCAAACAATTGAGGGGAAAGAAGCTCGTTTCTTTCGGAATGACACGCAAAGAGCATATGCGATTTTTGGTGGGGGTAAAGCAGAAATAATGGCTTTGCCCACCATTTTGTTTTCAACAACTTTTGAAAACAAAATGGTGGCTGCAAAACATTACCCAGCCCTTTCATAAATAATTAAGAAGGAGTTGTAAAAAGCGAGGTTTTTGTCCAAGATAAACAAATTGTAAAAAATATTAACAAAGAAAGGGCTGGGTGGTGATTTATATAGTCGCTCCACTCCTTATAAATCAACCATATGACCAGAGTTAAAAAAGGAGTAAACGCCGCAAAAACGCGCCGAAACATATTGAAAAAAGTTAAGGGCTACCGCTTTGGCCGGAGCAAGAAAGAAGCGCAGGCCTATGAGGCGCTGGTTCATGCCGGCAAATACGCGTTTGCCCACCGCCGTGACAAGAAAAATGATTTCCGCCGGCTCTGGACCGTGAAGATAAACGCGGCGCTCCGCGAGGAGGGCACGACTTACGGCAAATTCATCGGGGCTTTGAAGAAAAAAGGAATTTCTCTGGACCGCAAAATTTTGGCGACCTTGGCCGAACATAATCCGGAAAGCTTCAGAAGAATCGTTGCCGAAGTAACCTAATCGCGGACAGTTACAGAACAGACGCGGACTTACGCAGAAAAGAAATCTCCCATCTTAAGAGGGAGTTTTCTTTTACCGAGCACTTTTAATGCTCATCTGCTTGCCACGGGGTAATCGAAAGCGCGACGCTTTTTTTACCACGGGGTTCAATGCCCCGTGGCAAAGTGCTCGGCTTACTGATTTTTCCTCGTAACTTCCTGCGGCGTGGCGCTAATTCCCTTGAACATTATTTTGTCCGACTCCTGGCTGGTTTTGACCATTTCAATCGTCCGCTTGACCAGGCGCGCCGGGTTATCGTCAAAAAGAATTTTGTTGTTCACGCGATTGCTCTTGTCCATGATGTTCTTCAGCACTTCGTCCATATCCCACTCGCCGCGCAAAATTCCGATTGGTTTTTCATCCTCGTATGCGACGGTGAACTCGTGCACCGTACCGATGCGCCCGCAACCGATTAAAACCGCATCTGACGAACGGGTAAGCAGTAAATCGCGGCCGGAATAACCGAAGCCGGTGTAAATGACAATGTCCAGATAATCTATCGGGAGACGGTATACTTCCACGTGTTCATGTTCGTTTGCCGCCGGTGAAAAACCGATAGAAATGCCGCCGGCTTCTTTTACTCCCATAGCCGCCCATAAAGGGAATCCTGTGGTAGCGCCAGTCAAAAGTATCGCTCCCTGAGAAACGATTTCACGGCCTAACGCTTTGGCCTTTTCCATGGCATTAGGCCCGCAATGCCCGGTTTCGGACGCGCCCGAAACGCAGATTTTTAGTTTATTATGACCGTGCTTATCGGTTCCTTCCATCCCGTTAGTATACTATATTATCAACACTCCAAAGAGACACTTTCCCCCCTCTCCGGCACCACGGCGTCAAGCCCTAGATAGTCGCGAAGCCGCTGGGTTAAAAAGAATGACGATTTCGGTTCACCCATGACGACAAAAACTTTTTGCACGCGGTCAGCCATATCCTCCGCGAAAGCGAAGAGGTGGTCGGAATCCTTGTGCGAGGAATAACCGAAAATATTGACCACGCGGGCGTTTATTTGCACCTCCTCCCCCAAAATCTTTATTTTTTTCACTCCCTCCTGCATAAGCCGCCCGGGCGTGCCGATAGACTGATAGCCGACTAAAAGAAGTGTTGATTTCGGGTCCGGCAAATAAAGTTTTTCATGATGGATGATGCGGCCTCCGTTTGACATACCCGAACCGGCGATAATGACCTTCGGGTTCGGCGTGCCTTTAATCTCTTTTGATTCTTCCGTCGTAAGCGTCATCCGGAGCCCCGGAAAATTAAATATGTCATCGCCGCTTTTTATCTGGTGCCTTGTCGCCTTATTGAAAAAATCTTCCGACTCTTTGTATATTTTCGTCACCTTGATGGCAAGCGGCGAATCGAGATATATGGGAATGCGCGGAATACGGCCGTTCTCCACCAAATTATTAATTTCAAACAAGAGGTCCTGCGTGCGCTCAAGAGAGAACGCCGGAATGATAAGTACGCCGCCTTGTTTGACCGTGTCCTCTATCGCCTCTTCAGTGCGCTTGCGTTTCTCTTCGTGCGGTTCATGATTCCGGTCGCCGTAAACGCTTTCCATCACCAAATAATCGGCGTCCGTCACTTTTTCCGTATCATTCAAAAATGGCGCGGGTGAATTGCCGAGGTCGCCGGTAAAAAGAATTTTCTTGCCGTTGTAGGTAACTTCCATCATGGCCGAACCCAAAATATGCCCTGAATCGCGGAGGGCGACGGAGAACGGGCCGACTGTGACGGGCTCATGATATGCAACTGTTTTCCAAAGCCGCATGGAGTTTGGAATATCCGCCTCGGTATACACAAGCGGCGTGTTTTCCCGCTTGGCTTCTTTGGTGAGCACGCCCAAACTATCAATGAGCATAACCTCGGCTATGCGCTTAGTCGGGAACGTAGAATATATCGGACCGACATAGCCTTGTTCCACGAGCCGGGGGATGCGGCCTATGTGGTCTAAGTGCGCGTGGGTCACAAAAAGAGCGTCTATTGTCTTCGGATTATAAAGAAACGGCTCAAAATTGCGGTCATCGGCGGTTTTCCGCGTTTGAATCATACCGCAATCAATCAAGATTTTCGTACCTTCATCCTCCAACAAAAAATTGGAGCCGGTTACCTCCCCCGCTCCGCCGCAAAATGTCAGTTGTACTTTTTTAACCGCCATATGCAATGTTTATTAAACGCAATTGTATCAAATTGTAGGATATTTCAAAACTAGCGCGTTGCCCCGTAGTAAGTAATCTTTACTACGGGGTACCAGATTCCGCTCCGGAAAAGAAAAAATTCCGCGTGGGCGGAATTTTTTCTTAGGGTTATTTGGCGAATATTAGCCACTAGTTAATTACTAGGTGGGTAATCGCAGTTCTGCGCCAAAGCGCAAAACATTTTGAACTCCCTGCTAAATGATTTAATCTAGATAATATTCCAAATAACCCTATCATAAGTTTGAACGCAAAAATTTTTCTTGGCAATCTTGACCCCGTTAGAAATTTATATCGGAAGTATGGCGCCGTAGAATAACGTCAAATTAAAAAGAGTTTCTGGCAGGTTGACAGCCAGGCGGAGTTTATTTCTAACGGGGCAAGCCCTTTCACTTTGCTATTTTCACTCCCCTTTCCCGTCAAAATTGACATCATATAGAACTTTTTCCTGAACAAGAGAATATTCGTGTATCTCATCCGGAGAAAACCAGTGTTTTATCTCCGCCGCCGCTTCTTCAGGACTTCCTGACGCGTGAATCAAATTGCGCACAGCGCGCCCGTCGATATCCGACATCTGATATGAATCCAAAACAAAATCTCCGCGAATAGTCCCAACATCGGAAGTCATCGGTTCCGTGCCGCCGGCGAGTTTGCGCACAATTTTTACCGCATGCGCCCCTTGCCACGCCATGGCAATAACCGGTCCGGCTCGCAGATATTTTTTGAGACCGGCTAAAACTTTCGCACTGACCTCCAAAGGATCTTCCGACGGCGGCGCAAGGCCTTTTTCTTTATAGCTCTTAATGGCCTTCTCTCCGGTAAGGCGCATCCAATCCGGGTCAAGCGTGTAATGGTCCTCAATATGTTTCTCGTCCGGGATTGTCATTTTAAGCGCGCAGAGCTTAAGGCCGACACGTTCAAAACGCTTTATAATCTCGCCAATAAGCGAGCGCTGAATGCCGTCAGGCTTAATTATGACCAAGGTTTGTTCTTTCTTCGGGTGGGACATAGAAAAATAAACTTACTGCTTATAACTAATGACTCACAACAATAATAGGTTGCATAATAACAAGAAACTCATGGAAACTCAAATGCTAGTCGTTGGTCGCAAGTCGTTGGTCGTAGGTTTTTCATATCGCTTCATCATCTCCGCTTCCACTTCCACTTTGTCGCGGCCGTATTTCGCGCGCGATAATTCTTTTATTTTTTCAGCAACATTCTTGTCTCCTTGTTTTGGCGCGATGGTTTCCATGGAGAACGGCCGCGCCGGTTGGCCGCGCACAAGCATTTTTACGTAAGCATTTCTGTTTTCCAGATTTATGATGTCGCGCGCGGAGAAAACCGGTTCAAATTGCTTGGCCAGAATTTCCGCGTCCTCGCTCCCCACCCGGAACACCGCCATGGAGCCGACATTGCCGAAAACGGCATTTTTAATATTTTCTTCCAATTGCTTAACATACTGGTGCGCGATATTCAGCCCCAAACGATATTTACGCGCCTCGGAAAGAATAGTGGCGATGGAATCGGTGGTAACATTCTGAAACTCGTCTATGTAAAGATAAAAATTTGGCGTTGCGTCTTTACCAATAGCATCCACGCGTGAAAGCGCGGCCAT
>CAYISF010000032.1:0-6613 GCA_964366065.1 uncultured Candidatus Saccharibacteria bacterium
TTCAGACGTGTGCTCTTCCGATCTCTCGCCTTTCGGTATTTCGCTCAAATCGTTTCATATACGCGCAGCTTGTTGACGATGTTTCCGAAAAAACGCTTGCGTCCGCGTCTGACGCGGGTCTTAAGGGAATGAAAAGCAAGCGTGCCAAGGCGGCCGGCATGAAACTTGCGGAGGTGGCCAAGGCGAAGAAAATTACGAAAGTGGTATTTGATAGAGGCGGTTTTTCGTACGCTGGCCGAGTGAAGGCGCTCGCGGAAGGAGCCCGTGAAGGCGGTTTAAAGTTTTAATAAAATAAGAAGTGAAACGACTATATTTTATTTAACCCAGCCCTAATTTTGCGAAAATACATGTTACCAAATAAACATAACAACAGAATAGACATAAACAACAGCGGCGCGTTTTGGCGAATAGCCAAGCCCTATTCGGGCGCAGCGCTGCGAGGTGGTATTATTGGCAAAATTAGGGCTGGGTCATTATTTTCTAAAACTCGCTTTGCTCGTTAAGAAAATACATGAAAGACGAAATTAAAAATGAAATAGCAACAGCGGAACCAACTGTACCCGCTCTTTCGGCGGAAGATGCGGCAATTCCCGAAGAAATACTCGCGGCTGTTCCCAGTGCCGCTTTACCTCAAAAGGCGCCTGAAAGAAGCGTTAATTTCCGCGGAGGCGAACGCCGGGGACAGAAGGGTCGGGGAGGCAGACCGTCGCGCCGCGGTTCATATGAACGGGTAAAACCGGAATTTGACCAGAAAATGATAGATATTCGCCGCGTGACTCGAGTGGTGGCCGGTGGCCGCCGGTTCAGTTTTTCCGTCGCTCTCATTGTCGGCGACAGGAAGGGCGCCGTCGGCGTCGGTACCGGCAAAGCAAGCGATACTTCGCTTGCCATAGATAAGGCCTTTCGCGATGCGCGGAAAAATTTGCTCCACTTGCAGTTGACCAAAAATATGTCCATACCGCACGAAGTGAAAGCCAAATACTCCAGCGGGGAGATTATGATTATGCCAAACAGAGGCAAGGGTCTTGTGGTTGGCAGTTCGGCCCGTATCGCCTTGGAACTGGCCGGTGTCCGCGACGTTACCGCCAAGGTGCTTTCGGGGTCTAAAAATAAATTGAATATCGCCCGCGCGACCCTAAAAGCGCTCGGCATGTTGCTTCCTCCGCGAGGAAATGCCAAAAAGGCGGGAGAGAAAAAAGAAGAATAGAAGTTAGAAATTAGATGTTAGAAATTGGAAAAATCCAACCCCCAACTTCCAACCTCCAACCTCCAACATCCAAATCCATGCAATCTCATAACTTAAAACGGAATACCAGCAATAAAAAGCACCGGCAGGTCGGCCGCGGTGGCCGCCGCGGAAAAACTTCCGGCCGCGGAACCAAAGGGCAGAAAGCGCGCGCCGGACACAAGATTCGTCCGGCAATTCGCGATATAATTAAAAAAATACCGAAGAGGCGCGGCTATCGTTTCCGGTCAATTTCCCCCAAGGATTCTGTTGTAGACGTAGCAGAGCTTATCAAAGTGAAGGGCACGCCAGTTACGCCGGAGGTCTTGGTGGCAGAAGGTTTTGTCCGCCGCGTCGGCGGCCGCGTTCCTAGGGTTAAAATCTTGGGCTCCGGCGAGATAACCAAATCGGTAAACATTGTCCGGTTGGCCGTATCTGAAAGCGCCAGGAAAAAGATAGAAGCGGCGGGCGGAACGGTAAAATAAAAAATAAAAGCGTAAAATGAAAAATAATATAATCCCAGAGTTTCGTTTTTAACTTTTAGTTTTACCTTTTTGATTTTTACCATGGACACCCTAATCAATAAGCTGAAACTCATTGCTCGCGACAGGACACTTCTTATGCGCGTTCTTTTTGTCATCGGCGCGCTCATTGTTTTCCGCGTCTTGGCGGTAATACCGGTTCCCGGCGTTGATTCAATCCGTCTTGCGCAATTTCTCTCAAGTAATCAGTTTTTCGGCCTGCTGGATATTTTCTCCGGCGGCGGGCTCTCCACTCTTTCCATAGTCATGCTCGGTGTCGGTCCGTACATTACCGCGTCCATCATCATGCAGCTTCTGACCATCATGGTGCCCCGGCTTAAAGCACTTCTGCACGAAGAAGGCGAAGCCGGCCGGCAGAAATTTACCCAATACTCGCGCCTGCTCACCGTGCCCTTAGCGATTCTTCAAGGATGGGGTTTTTTAACGCTTCTATCCAGACAGGGAGTGCTTGGGGGTTTAAGCATTTTTGACATGGTAATTAATCTCGTCGTCATCACCGCCGGCACCGTGCTTCTTATGTGGATAGGCGAGCTCATTTCCGAATATGGCATCGGTAGCGGTGTGTCGCTTATCATTTTTGCCGGCATTGTGGCGCAACTTCCTACAACCGTCGCCCAGCTTTTATTCTCGTTTGACGCCTCGCAAATAATGGTTTATCTCGCTTTTCTCGCGGTTGCCCTTGCGGTGGTCGCCGGCGTGGTGTTTATTACCGAAGCCGAAAGGCCGCTTCCGGTCACTTACGCTAAACGCGTGCGCGGAATGAAAATATATGGCGGTGTTTCCACGTATCTTCCTATTCGTCTCAACCAAGCCGGCGTTATTCCAATCATTTTCGCGCTTTCCATTTTGCTTTTCCCCCAGATGATCGGGCAATTTCTAGTCGCCTTGAACAACAATATTCTGGAATACATCGGCCGCATTATGATATCAATTGTTCAAAATGCTTGGGTATACGCCATCTCGTATTTTCTGCTGGTATTTCTTTTCACTTACTTTTACACCGCCGTCACGTTTGATCCAACGACAATCGCCACCAATTTGCAGAAGAGTGGCGCTTTTATTCCCGGCGTCCGTCCGGGCAATCCGACCGCGGAGCATATCGGCCGCGTCTTAAACCGCGTTACGCTGTTCGGCGCGCTTTTCTTGGGGCTCGTGGCCGTACTCCCGCTAGTTATGCAGGGTCTTACCGGTATTACCTCACTTGCCATCGGCGGCACGGCTCTCCTCATCGTCGTTTCCGTCGTACTTGACCTCATAAAGAAAATTGACGCGCAAATCTCCATGCGGGAGTATTAAAAATAGTTGGTAGTGAGTAGTTGGTAGTTTGTAGTAAAATACATAAAATACAAATACATATGGTTACAACCTACAACCTACAACCTACAACCCCTCCTTTAACTTTCATCTTCATCGGCCGTTCGGGCTGCGGCAAAGGAACGCAAGTAAAACTTCTAGAAGGGTATCTGTCCAAAAACGACCCTTCGCGCCGGGTTCTTTCCGTTGAAACAGGGGATAATTTCCGTTCGTTTCTCTCCGGCGGTTCATATGCCAGCAGTCTGGCCAAAGAAATATACAATCGCGGAGAACTTCAGCCGGAATTTCTTGCCGTCTATATGTGGGCAGATTTCATGATAAAAAATATCACCGGCAACGAGCATTTAATTCTTGACGGTTCGCCGCGCCGCCTGCGCGAAGCTATGGTTTTAGATACCGCCCTTACTTTTTTCAAAAGGCAAAGCCCGGTAATTATTCACATTAATGTTTCGGCGGAATGGTCTAAGCTCAGATTGAAAGACAGGAAGCGGGAAGACGATATAGATGAAAAAGAAGTCAACAGACGCTTGTCGTGGTTTGAGACGGAGGTTCTTCCCACTATATATTGGTTCCGCGCCACTCCTGGGTATAAAGTAATTGATGTAAACGGAGAACAGCCGATCCCGGATGTTTTTAATGAACTGGCCAATAAAGTCTTTGGAAAATAAATGATGGCGACGATACTCAAGACAAAAAAAGAAGAAGATATTGTAAGAGAAGGCGGACGGCGCCTCGCTTTTGTTTTGGCGGAAACGGCAAAAGCAGTAGCTCCTGGGGTTCTGACCAAAACATTGGACGAATTAGCCGAGAAACTCATTCGTGATAAAGGCGATATTCCCGCTTTTTTGAATTACACTCCCGATGGAGCAAGCAAGCCCTATCCCGCCACACTGTGCGTTTCCGTGAACAATGAAGTGGTTCACGGTATTCCGGGCAACCGCGAATTGAAGGAAGGAGATATTGTGGGACTGGACCTGGGATTAAAACATAAAGGACTTTTTGTTGACGCGGCTGTGACCGTGCCGGTCGGGAGTATCCCCGCTCCCGCCGAGAAACTCATTCGCGCCACTCGCGAGGCGCTTAAGGCGGGCATTGCCGCTATAAAAGATGGAGGGAGAATCGGTGATATTAGTGCGGCTATTGAAAAGGTTGCCGTCCGCGAGAAATTCGGCGTTGTCCGGATTTTGGGCGGACACGGCATCGGCAAACATGTTCACGAAGCGCCCTTTATTCCTAATTACGGCAAGGCTGGTACTGGACCGGTAATCCAAAAAGGAATGCTTCTTGCAATAGAACCAATGTTAAACGAGGGCGGGGAGGAGGTGTATCTTGACCAAAAAGACGGCTACACTTTTCGCACGCTGGACGGCTCTCGAAGCGCGCATTTTGAACATACTATACTTATTATCAAAGGAGGGGCGGAGGTAATAACTGTTATCTAGCAGGATAAGGTTATTTAGTGCTAAACTATTTAGTATGATGGATGAACAACAAGGTGCGCCCCACAATCCTACAAAGATAGCATTAGCAGCCGCAGTAATTTTTGTTTTGCTTGCCGCTATTCTTTTCTACTCTTTCCGATACGCAGGGAAAATTGGTCAACAAACTACCGTGAAATCCTTGAGCGACAGCGAAAAAATGAAAATTCTCAATGAATTGTCCGATAAGACATCCACGAGAGCCCTCAGTAATGAAAAGAAGACTTCGCTCCTAAAAGAACTTGGGAAGGGCGCTGTTTCCTCAACTGCATTGAGCGATAGTGACAAAATGAAATTACTGGAATCACTTAAGCGGTAATTAAGTTTTACTTATATGTCCAAAATGATGAAAATTGAGTTCAAAAAAGAAAAAACCCTCAAATTATAAGATGAAAAATTTTAAAACACGCGCCGTTTACCTCGTTGGTCTTCTCGCCATCGTGCTTGCGGTGTTTTCTATCTCGCGCTACGAGCCTTTTCCACATTCGCCGGTTCAGGAAGCGGAAGCAAGCACAAGCGACACCCTTTCCGGCTACGCCTGGAGCGACAACATCGGCTGGGTTTCTTTCAATTGCACGGATACGAATTCCTGCGGAACGTCAAATTACGGTGTCACGGTGAATGCCATAACCGGCAATTTTTCAGGGTTTGCCTGGAGCGACAATATCGGCTGGGTTTCTTTTAATCAAACATCCGGTTGTCCGGAGGGAGGATGTACTACGCAGCCGAATGTGGACAAAAATACGGGCGCGGTAATCGGCTGGGCGCGGGCATGCGCCGGCACGGTCAACGGCGATTGTACCGGAGCATCAAGGTCTGACGGCTGGGACGGCTGGATAAAACTGTCCGGTTCCTGGTCGCCGAGCGTTTCTTTTTCAGGAAATTCCGCTTCGGGATATTCCTTTGGGTCGGATGTCGTCGGCTGGCTCTCCTGGAGCGGGACGGGCTACGGTGTCGTGTCCAATACGCCGCTTTCCAACGCGCCGCCTACCGTGACGATTACCAGTCCGGTAAGCGACCCGTCAAATATCTACACCATTGACCATGTCGGTTTCGCCGGCACCGCAATTGACCCGAATGGCGACCCAATTACCGCTTATGAGTGGCGCGACGGCAATTGCTCCACAGGAACGCTTTTAAGCAACCAAAATTCGTTTGACATGAGCGGTTTCAGCGTCGGCACGCATATCGTTTATTTCCGCGCTTCCGACGACAAAGGCGCTTGGTCAACCAATTGTCCATCACGGACGATTAATGTTACTTTACCGCCGCCCATAAACGGACAAGGCGGCAGTGCCTGCGGGGTATCTACCGGGGTTAAGCCGACAAGCGGGCTTTGTAGCGTAGGCACCCCGTCAGCGGTTTCCCCCGAAACAGGACCAGGCCCGTGGACATGGACATGTTTCGGTTCAAACGGCGGTACAGATGCGTTTTGCAGCGCGGCAACAACATGCGGCAACAGCATATGCGAGCCGAGCAAAGGAGAAACTCCTACGATTTGCCGCGCCGATTGCCAGGTCAAATTCCAGGAATTTTGATTCACTCGAACTCCTTTATTTGCTGAATTATTAAATATGAATATGCAGAACATCCTTCAGTCGTTAAAAACTATCGCCCTCGCCCTAATTCTTGCCCTAGGTCTCAATTTCGCCATGGCCTGGACGGGGCCGACCCAAGCGCCCCCGGGCGGCAACACCTCGGCGCCGGTTAATGTGGGCACGAGCAATCAGACCAAAACTGGCGGCTTGCTCAGTGTATTCAACTTTTGGGTTGATGGAGCTATGGGTGTAACCGGTGGGGCCTCATTCGGCGGCAATGTCGGCGCCGGGACGACGACACCTGGCACGCTCCTTTCGGTCGGCAACACGAGGGTATTAACTTCTCCACCGCGACATCAACCTTCTCTACGACCGGCGGCATTAACATCACTACTGGCTGCTTTGCAGTCAAGGGTGCTTGTCTTCCCTCAAGCATTCCCTCAACCGACACTGTCGTGCGGCTCGGTTCAATACAAATATTCAGCACCGCGGTGACAAACTCCACCTATACCACAG
>CAYISF010000033.1:0-6595 GCA_964366065.1 uncultured Candidatus Saccharibacteria bacterium
CGCAGACTAGTGTAGAGTATCGCAAAGACCGTTTTATTTAGCTTTTTAGTGCGACCGAGAGAGTCGGGGTACCGGGACGCCAGAACTTTTGAGGTACGACTTTGCACCGCTCAAACCATTCGTGTTATCATACAACTAAATAGTCATACAACGATGGCGCTCGCAGAGAAAAAGACATCCAAAGACGGCGGGAAAAGCCGACAGCGTCCTGTTGGAAAAATCCCCGTAAAAAGGGCGGTGCGCCGTAGTATCTCACCGAAACGCGGTAGCCGAAGAAGTACTGCGCGCGAAAACCTTAAACTTCAAAAGTTTCCTGAGAATCCCATTATCGCACTGAATGGCCACCACAAATGGGAATCGCAATACGTATTCAATCCGGCCGCTGTCTATGAAGATGGAAAAGTGCATCTGGTATATCGAGCCATAGGAGATGGTGGGGTTTCCGTTTTCGGTTACGCTTCAAGCAAAAACGGCCTCTACATAGATGAGCGTTTGAATCAGCCGATCTACGCGCCACGCGACTTGCTTGAGCGTGAAGGCAGGGAACAAATTATCGTTTATACCTCGTCATCCGGCGGTAGTTGGGGAGGCTGCGAAGATCCACGCATTACTAAGCTAAACGGAAAATTTTATGTAACTTATACCGCATTTAACAGCTATCCGCGAGTTGCCCTGACATCAATAGACAGAAACGATTTCCTTTCCAAGCGCTGGAGATGGCGCGAGCCCGTCTTTATCTCTCCCCCTGGCGAAGTTCATAAAAACTGGGCAATTTTCCCGGAGAAGATAAACGGAAAGTATGCGATTCTTCATGGCATCACTCCGAGTATATTGATTGAATATCTTGATTCGCTGGAATTTGACGGGACAACATTCATTAAAAGCAGTCGCCCGCCAAACGAAAAAGTAGAGTTGCGCAAGGGCGTGTGGGACAGCCGCGTAAGGGGTGTTGGCGCGCCGCCCATAAAAACGCAGGAAGGCTGGCTGGTTATGTATCACGCCATAGATGACCGCGATTCTGGCAAATACAAGCTGGGAGCTATGATTCTAGACTATGAAAATCCGGAAAAGATTCTGCACCGCTCGGCAACACCTATCTTAGAGCCGGACAAGGTGTACGAGAACGACGGCTTCAAATCGGGCGTTGTCTATAGCTGTGGCGCCGTGGTTATCGGCGGCACGCTTTTCGTATATTATGGAGGAGCGGATTCGATTATCTGCGTCGCCACTGCTAACCTCAACGAATTTTTGGATGCCTTGAAGAAAGGCGGAGCCGCGAGAATAAAGAAAACCAAAGCGTTGTCTTAAAAGGAATATGCGCATAGAACGGTTCCGCGGGAATCCGATCCTTTCTCCCAACGGCAGCAATAACTGGGAATCGCTGGCCGCCTTCAATCCTTCGGTGGCGAGCGGCGGGAAAATCATTCATCTTGTGTACCGCGCGACATCCCCGGCGCAAAGAATAGGCAGCGCCAACCTCGAACTCTCAACCATCGGCCACGCCGTAAGCAAGGACGGCTTTATCTTCACAAACAGGGAACAGCTCATAAAGCCGGAATACGACTGGGAAAAATTCGGCTGCGAAGATCCCCGAATCACAAAATTCGGAGACAAATATTTCATTTTTTACACAGCCCTTTCCTGTTACCCGTTTTCGGCAGATGGCATAAAAATCGGCGTAGCCGTCACCAGGGATTTTAAAAAACCGGAGAAACATCCGGTTACGCCTTTCAACGCTAAAGCCATGGCCCTGTTTCCGGAGCTTATCAACGGCAAAATGGCAGCCCTACTCACGGTTCACACGGATATGCCGCCCGCAAAAATCTGCCTGGCTTTGTTTGACAAGGAAGAAGATATTTGGTCCGGGGCATATTGGAAGAAATGGCATGCGGCTTTGGAAAGTCATATCGTGCCAATTTCAAGAGGAGACCGCGACCACATTGAACTTGGTTCTCCGCCGGTAAAAACGAATAAGGGGTGGCTGTTTTTTTACTCTTACATTTGTAATTATTTTTCGCCGCCAGCCACGTTCGGCGTGCAAGCGCTGCTTTTGGATTTTAACGATCCACAGAAAATAACCGGGGAAGTAAAGCGGCCGTTCTTCTTTCCCGACGAAGAATATGAACGATACGGCCGCGGGCAGAACATCGTTTTCCCCTCCGGCGTCCTTATAAAAGGGAAAAAGACGGAAATGTATTATGGCGGTGCCGATACCGTTTCTTGCGCGGCGGAATTCAAAACCGACGAACTCATTAATGAACTTGTCTCGGTTCACGCCTCGCAGCTTCAGCGTTTTGACGGCAATCCGATTATAAAACCCATGTCCGCTCACAAATGGGAATCAAAAGCCGCGTTCAATCCTACGGCCATTTATGAAAACGGCAAGATTCATATCCTTTACCGGGCAATGTCCGACGACAACACTTCTGTTTTCGGGTATGCCGCTAGCGCCGACGGCTTGCGTTTTAACGAAAGGTTATCCGAGCCCGTATACGTGCCGCGCGCCGATTTTGAAAAAAAGCTCAGCCCCGGAGTCAACTCCGGCTGCGAAGACCCGCGCATAACAAAATTCGGCGACTGTTTTTATGTGTGTTACACGGCCTATGACGGCAAGAATCCCCCTCGCGTCGCGCTTACCTCGATTAAGGCGGAAGATTTCGTTAATAGAAAATGGAATTGGTCTCTGCCTGTTTTGATATCGCCGCCCGGAACCGACGATAAAGACGCCGCCCTGTTCCCTAAAAAAATAAAAGGCAAATACGTTTTTTTGCACCGTTTGAGTGTTGATGTGTGGATTGATTACGTTGATGACTTGGAATTCGTCGGCGGTCGTTTCTTGGGCGGAAAAATTTTAATGACGCCCCGAGACACTTCCTGGGACAGCAAGAAAATCGGCATCGCCGGCCCGCCCATTGAAACGGAAAAAGGCTGGCTCCTTATCTATCACGGTATTTCCCGGCGGACAAACCATTATAACCTGCGGGCGGCGTTGCTTGATCTCAAAAACCCATCAGTGGTTTTGGGCCGTACGCGCGACACCATACTGGAGCCAACGGAAAGTTATGAAAAGCAAGGGATTACGCCTTATGTGGTGTTTTCCTGCGGAGCAATTGTCGTCAAGGGGAATTTATTCGTCTATTATGGCGCGGCGGACAAAGTGGGAGGGGTAGCCACGATTCCCCTGAAGAATATATTGGATAATATCAACTTTTAGGGCTTCTTGGAGGAGTTTTTGGGGCGACCTAGCTATACCAATGGCGCTAGAGCATATTATCGGATGACCTCTTTCACAAACTAAAATCCCGCCACTCGAGCGGGATTTTAGTTTCTTCAATTACCTAAAACGATTGATTACGCGAACGCCGCCTTCACCGATTTACTGAATAAGAGGTAGCCGCCGATAACCGCGTTTACGACAAGTCCGACATAACCTCCTTGCCCCTGCGTAATAGCAGCAATGGCTGATAAAACTCCGAGGCAGGCAAAGATAATAGTTAGAATTCTTGCCCAGTTTTGTCCGCGCCACAATCCTTTCCCCACAAAGAAATACAGCACGCCGAGCGCAATCGTAATTATTCCTCCCACAACAAAGAATGCCGAGCCAATGGCGCCGAGGAACGGCACTTGTTGCGCGATTAAGTTGCCTATTGCCGCGCCGCCAAATATAAATCCTATGCCTCCGATTACTGCGAGCGCTGCGGCAATATACGCCAAAACCGCAAGTATTTTTACTCCAGTTGGCATAACTTTTGACGGTTGTGTTGGCTGTGTTGGCTGCGTTGGCTGTACTGGCTGTTGACCATTCATGAATTTTCAAAATTACCGACCTTTGATGATCTATTCTATTATATCATTTTTCACGGCGAATAGGACAATACAAACACCTTGTTAAATTTTTATTTGGTTACGCCCCGCATTTTTCTGGGCACAAGAAAATCTAAACCTCGTTTTGCGAGGTAAGATTTTCTAATGTGCCCGGGGTGGGATTTTCACGTCGCTCGTCGCTATACAGCAACTCGCTTCCACGAACCCATCGGTTCGTGTGCTCCGCCACGGGGAAACTCCCGTTTCCCCGACCCCCTTCACTGTTCAAATCCAGCACTATGAAAATACCCTCTTAATATGGGGTATTTTCATAGTGCTCTAATTCTACACTTTGCGCGAACCCATTTCGAGCGGGGAAACTGACTACCCCGCCGCCGCTCGCTCCGCTCGCCTGTCCCGCAGGAAAATACTCTTTGCTCTTTTTATTTTGCGCGCGCCGGATTTCTTTTTCTCCTAATGGAAAGAGTATTTTCCTGCGGGTCTCTGCCCTCAACGAATCGGGCAGGCGGCGGGGCTACGCTCGGACGGCTCGGCATTCCTCCCCCCAACCCCCTCCTGCCGAGCCGTCCTCGCTTCAGCAAAAGGATTTTCGGTGGGCTAGAAAAAGGGATATTTCTATCCTATCACAATATCTAAAGTTTGGATATTGAAGATTTGGATAGACCATAGTACTATATGGTTAAGTCTATCCACACAAAGGAATACGCCTATTTTGTCGAGCGATTACGCAAGGCGAGAGAGGAGGCGGGATTGACCCAGGTTGAAGTTGCGAAGAAGCTCCGCCGACCACAATCTCATATTTCCAATGTAGAATCAGGCCAGCAAAGAGTAGATGTTATTGAGCTTCAAAGATTTGCGAAAATGTACGGCAAAAATATTGACTATTTCCTAAAATGAACTCACAAAAAGGTTTTATCCAAATACCCATTTTGATCGCTATAATTCTTGGCGTAATTGTGGTCGGCGGAGCTGGATACGTTGGGGTCAAGCAATATCAAACCCACAAAGCCGAAAATCCCAAACAAGAAACCGTCGTCCAAAATAACCAGGCAACAAGTACGGGTGAACTTTCGGAAGTAGAAAGGTTGAGGCAGGAAGTTGAGCAACTTAAAAATCAACAATCATCTTCTCAACCTTCTGCACCGAAAAAAGAAACTGCAAATCCGGCACCAGTGAAGCGGGTTGCTTTGTCTAACGCCGACATTATCAAAAAAGTAAAACCAGCGACAGTTTATATTGAAACAACGAAAGGAGCGGGTAGTGGAATGATTATAGACGCGAACGGATATATTCTCACTAATGCTCATGTTGTTTGGGATGTGTCCGCCGCAAAAATAAAACTTTCGGATGGTAGATCGCTTTCCGCCGAGGTTATTGGACGAGATGAAATTGTTGATTTGGCGATTTTGAAAATTGTTGGCACCAGCTTTTCAAAAGTAACGCTCGGAAATTCTGACAATGTTGTGCAAGGCGATGATGTTTTTACGCTCGGTTATCCTTTCGGGCTTGAGGGAGATGTAAGTTTTAAGGAAGGAACAATTTCGCGAAGAATTAGCGACGGAGACGCGACATACCTAGAAACCTCGGCGGAAATTCACCCGGGCAATAGTGGCGGACCATTGGTGAATAAATACGGCGAAGTTGTTGGTGTCAATTCGGCTTCATACGGCCAATCTATCAAGGGAGTAAATGTTGGCGAAACGATTAAGCTTGCTATCCCTATCAATGTTGCAAAAAATCTCATTCCGGAATTGAAAGGTGGAAGAAAAATTGTCATAGACCACGCGCAATATGAAACGGAATCGTCCGGCGGCGGTTCTGATGCCGCAACGGATTTTGCGATAAAAGCCCAATGCTCGCAACTTGGACAACAGAAAAAAGCAGAGGAAGATAGTAAAAGTTCTGATAACGGGACTGCCGCGTGGGGCTACAGCCCTAAACTAAACACGTGTGTATACGGAAGATTGTATCTCATATTCCTTTACGAAAGTACTGTTTTTTCTGGACAGATTTGGAACTTATTGACTGGAGAACAAATATACAGGACTGAACCACTAATGACGAAGAAAAGCGCGAGCGGCGCAGAAGCCGATCAATTTTTGGCACAACAAAAAGAAAAAATCGCCGAACTCTGGGCTGTTTATAATGCCCTCGTTCCATAATGCTTGACGCTAAAACACTTGATGAATTTACAAGGAAAGCGAACCATGCACACCAGCAGTTTTGCGTTTGGGTGTATGCGAATAATGAATTTGCGAAACATCAGGAGGAATGGAATCAAATAGCCGAGCCAAGAAAACTTTTTAGAACAGAAGAGTTTTCGCGAGACAATGGGTGTAGGTATAAAAATTTTTGGGATGTCGTTATCCCATCGCTTCAACACAGTTGGATTTTGTCGTTGATTCGGCTATTTGATCCGGCCTACTATTCTCGCGACAAGAAAAAGGACAAACCGCGGTTGTCTTTGGAATACATATTAGAATTACTTGGTGATGTCTCTCTCGCGCAATCAATTCGCAACAGAATTAAAAAATGCGATACTACGATTCAATCCCTAAAGACACAGCGAGACAATTTTCTTGCCCACAATGACGTTCATTTCAAAAGTACAAAGATTGAGGCGGGCGTAGAGAATTTGTTTGAAGAACTTGATAACGCCATTTCTGATATAAAGCGTTGTAAACCACATCTTCAAAACTGCAACAACATCAATTTGAAATATACGGAAATTTTGTCTCGCTGTGGTGTTGATGAGATTTTTGAGGCATTA
>CAYISF010000034.1:0-1493 GCA_964366065.1 uncultured Candidatus Saccharibacteria bacterium
TCTAATGGTAGGACACATCCCTCTGGAGGATGATATTGGGGTTCGAGTCCCTGGCCGGCAGTAAGCGGAATTTTTGATGAGAAAATTATCCAAAAAGAAAGAGCCGAGAAAGCGCAAAAGGCCCGCGAGGCGATTCAAAAAGCACACGGTAAGATAACTAACTCTAAATAACTATGAGTAATATAATTACATTTTCAGACAGGGAACTGAGTGGAACATTTGCACAAATCAAATTAGATGACGGCAAACGGATTCTTGTTTCTTTTACACAAACCGAGATTGCCATTTTAAAACTTGCTTTTGGGGGAATGATACCTACTGGAAAAATTTTTAAGCATGATATAAGCGAGTTTCTTGATTTCTTCTGCGTTCGGGTTAAACAAATCGGAATAAATAGTTCACTTTTGGAAGCCGTCGTGGATTATATTTTACCATGTAAAAATGTGGATGAAGTTGTAGTAAAATTAGATACAGTTGTTATGGGTTTTGATGATCAGGTAGTAAAATCTGAAATTCAACAAAAACTTTAAAAGCAAGTTTATAAATTATTTAGTGACAAATAGAATATGAAACGAATTAAAACTTGGCAAAAATTGTGACCTATCTGGTGAGAAACCATATATCTGTAAAGAAACACTAGAATGAGTGTAATTCTGAGGAGTATCGAAATAGCGAAAAAAATAATATGAAAAAGGACGAAAATAACTTTGCTTTTATAGACGGCCAAAATCTTAATCTCGGTATTCAGAGCTTGGGTTGGAAAATAAATTTTACTCGTTTTAGAAAATATCTTGCGGAAAAATATTCTATAACCACGGCATATTATTTTATTGGTTATGTACCTGGTAATCAACCACTGTATTCTAAATTGCAAAAGGCTGGTTATGTATTGGTGTTTAAGCCGACTATCCCAGATGGTGATGGAAATGTAAAAGGAAACATAGATGCCGACCTCGTTTTACAGGCGATGATTGACTTTCCAAATTACGATAAGGCGATTATCGTTTCAAGCGATGGAGATTTTTATTCACTTGTTAAATATCTTTATCAAAATAATAAATTACGATTTGTAATGAGTCCATATGTCGAAACATGCTCAACTTTACTGAAAAAAGAGGCGAAAGAGAGAATTATATTTATGGATAATTTACGGCAAAAAATGGAATATAAATGAAAAAACACCGCCAAGGGACAAGACCCAAGGAGGTGCCTTTTCTTGTGAATACGCTTATTGTATACCAACCAGCTAGCATAGGTCAAGAGGAGAGTAAGTGGATAACCAAAAAGTGGCTCTAAATAAGCAAAAATAACTATGGACCTATCAGATAACGAAAGACGGGACGTCATTAAATATAGCGAGCCAGTCAGCCAACTTGTGATAGGTTTCCCCGCTCGAGGAGCGCTATATTGACAAAATAGCTGTTTTGCTATACCATTGGAGGTACAGTTAATCCACAAAGGTTAACTGATTTTTCTATCAGAAATATGAAAAT
>CAYISF010000034.1:1593-6394 GCA_964366065.1 uncultured Candidatus Saccharibacteria bacterium
GAGGTACAGTTAATCCACAAAGGTTAACTGATTTTTCTATCAGAAATATGAAAATCATACAGCACGGACCGTCAAAAACATTTCAAAGCAAGGGTAAGTGGGTGGAGAGACCGACACGTACCCCTATTTTGATGTGTGTTTGCGGCAGCAAATACATTCAGACACGCGGGGAAAAGCAAGTCACCTGTATCAAGTGTATGGTAAAAAACAGAAGGGTTTCCTGAAAAATTCAGGCAAGAGTGTCAAAAAGAACGGCCAACGCCGTTCTTTTTGACTACCGTTTTTTCAAACATTCTCTTTTCTTAGTTCAAAAAGAATCGGCAGGAAAGAAACGACAATAATAACGAGTATAATTGGCGTGATGAATTTTTCGCTGTCGGGAATGCTCTGACCCAAAAAATATCCCATTGAAGTAACACCGGCAGCCCACAGCAAACCGCCCAAAATGTTGTAGCGCAGGAACCTCCCATAAGCCATTTTTCCGACGCCCGCCAAGATGGGCGCGAAGGTGCGGACAATTGGCACAAACCGCGCCAAAACCACCGCTTTAGGACCGTACTTGGCGTAAAAGCGCTCCGTGCGGTCTATGTGTTTTTTGTGGAAAAACAGCGAATCTTCGCGTGAGAAAATCGCCGGCCCGACCTTGGCGCCGAACCAGTACCCGACGTTGTCGCCTAAAATAGCCGCGAATAGAAGCCCGATGATAAGGGGTATTATGCTGAAAAATCCCTGCGAGGCGAGCAGTCCGGCCGCGAAAAGCAGACTGTCTCCGGGGAAAAAGAAACCGAAGAATAAACCCGACTCGGCAAAAATGATTGAGAAAAGGCCGACATAACCGACCGTCTCTATGAATAAAACAGGGTCGTAATGGAGAAACGCGGACATTATTTTCCCATTTTCTCATAAAATTCGCCGTATTCCTACTGCGTATATGCTAAAATCACCTTATGAAATACCGCCTGATTCTTACGATTTTTGTTTTGTCGTTTTTCCTCGGCACTTCTGGGGCGGAAGCGGCAACAAAAGCGGCGGTGAAAAAGGCCGTGCCTCCCAAGCTTGAAGTGTCCGGCTGGATTCCGTACTGGCGAAAGGCGACCGGCACCGCGGAGGCGCTGGCGCACCTCTCCGCTTTCACCGAACTTAACCCATTCGGCTATACGGTTAAAAATGACGGGACGCTTGCCGACACAGCCAAAATGGACGAAGAACCGTGGCCAACTCTTATCGCCGCGGCCAAAAAGAAAAAAATACGCGTTATTCCCACGGTAATGTGGTCTAACACGGAAGCCATTCACCGTATTCTCTCCAATCAGAAAACACGAATTGCTTTGGAAGATGAAATTGCCGCGCTGGTGAAAGAAAAAGGATTTGACGGCATTGATATTGACTTTGAGGGGAAGAAAGCCGAGACCAAAAATTATTTCTCCACTTTTTTGAAAGGCCTCTATATGCGTATGGGTAAAAAATGGGTGATGTGCACCATTGAGGCGCGCACTCCGCTTTCTTCGCGCTACGACACTATCCCGAAAGATATCCGCTACGCCAATGATTTTGTTGCTATCAACAAATACTGCGACCGCGTGCGGTTTATGACTTACGACCAGGGAACTATTGACATAGTGCTTAATCGCGCCCGCATGGCGCCGTATATTCCGGTGGCCGACCCGGCTTGGGTGGAGAAATCCATAGAGCTTGCCGCTAAAACCATTCCCAAAAATAAAATAGCCATCGGCATCGCCACCTATGGTTATGAATACAAAGTAACGAAGCTTTCTGAATACGGGTATCGCTATGATTTAGAATGGGCTTTCAATCCGAAGTACGCGCTTGATTTGGCCGCTTCTTTAGGCATTACACCGCAAAGAAACGGCGCGAATGAAATAAGTTTTATGTACCAGCCGACGGTAAAGCCGTCTTCGCTGAACAGTGACGGTTCTCCAGCCATTCCGGAAGGCGAGAGCGTAGCGCCGACTTCCACCGTGGCCGAAAATATACCGTCATCAAATATCTCTGGTCCGGTTAACATCGTCTGGTGGAGCGACGCTAAAGCCATAAAAGACAAAGTTGATTTAGCGAAAAAACTGGGCGTGCGCGGAGTGGCGATTTTCAAAATAGACGGGGGGGCGGACCCCGGAATGTGGGAGGTGTTAAAATAGAATATAGAATGTAAAATATAGAATATAGGGTAAAAATATCAAATCTAAACTTCTAACGGGATTAATCCCGTAGTATAAATGGCGCTATAGAAATGTTAATTATTAAAAACAACAATGTCAGAAAATTACCAGCATAATCTAAAAATAGTGGCAAAATTGCTCCGATAGGAGTAGCGCCATTTTTTACTATCGGGATGGAGGAACGCTCTCGCACATCGCTTTATATCCGCAATTTTATTTTTGGTGTTGAGGACAGTTTGGTCTCAACCGTCGGGCTTCTTTCTGGAATTGTCGCGGCCGGTTCGGGCAAGGGAGTAATTATTCTAACCGGCATCATCCTTATTTTTGTGGAAGCATTTTCCATGGCCGTGGGTAGTTTTCTCTCTGACCAGTCTGCGGAAGAATACGTCCATCAGCGTGATTTACCGCTTCTAAAGTCATTCAGTGGCGGTTTTACCATGTTCGTCTCATACTTCGTTTCCGGCTTCGTGCCACTGGCTCCGTATATTTTCTTCCCTAGCGAACAAGCCTTTTGGATTTCAATTGGTTGCTCTCTAGTCGCCCTTTTTGCCTTAGGGGCTACAGGAAGCATATTTTCACGAGTCAATGCCGTAAAGGGTGGTTTTCAGATGGCGGTTATCGGCGGATTAGCCATTGGTATCGGCGTTTTAGTCGGTCAATTTTTCAAGGTAGGATAATTTGATACGCATGTATACCGCTGTTTCTTTTTGTTTGAATTCAGCTATACTTAAAAAGTGAGAATTTTTTCATTACAGCCCAAAGCGCGATACTTTATTGTTTTGGCAACCATTGCCTTTTTTCTAGTTGGTTTTCTCGGACTCGGCCAGTTTAGTATGGGAACGGACACTAACAGGGAAATGTTAAGTTGTCCGTTTATGGGGGTAACGGCTCTCTGCCAAATGGGATTACTTGAACATATCGCCACATGGCAGAATATGTTTACAAACTTGCCCGTCAAAAATGTTTTTAATTTCCTCGCCCTCTTACTATTTTTCTTTCTATTGGTTTTTTCACTACGAAATTTCAGGGGTGTTCACAGAAATGTACCCCTATGTAGTCGCATCAATATCTTTGGAATCGGAAAGCCCACATTCCGCGGTTTTCTCCAAGAAGCTTTTTCTGACGGTATCCTAAATCCTAGACTTTTTTAATATCCTACTCTTGCCTGGTAATTTCAAGTAAGCGTTTTTTACCATTGGGTTTTAATCACATAAACACGAGATTATATATGGAAGAACAAAATATTGAACAACTAACAAAACGAGAGCGCAAAGAATTTCGCCGAGAAGAAAAAAAAGAGCAACAAGAATTAATTGGACGAAAGCGGAAAGTCGTAAAGATTTTGTGGTGGAGCATCGGTATTCTTGCGGTAATCGGAGCCGGCTATGGTTTGGTCATTCTGTCACGCCAAGGTGGCATCGGGAAAGATACAAATGCCTTGGGCCAGAAGTTCTCTGACCAGGGCCAGCAACATATTGCTGTTGGAGCGACTCATCCGGAATATAACTCAAATCCTCCGACTTCCGGCTGGCACTATGCCCAATCCGCAAATTGGGGTGTCTATCAGACCGAGTTACCTGATGAGCAATTAATACACAATCTCGAACATGGCGGTATCTGGATTTCATATAAAGACATTGACGATGCGGCAAAAACCGCCCTGGAAAAAATCGCAGAATCTCGTTCAAAGGTAGTTGTTGCGCCACGTGCAAAGAACGATGCGCCCATAGTTCTCGCTTCTTGGGGTCGATTGCAAAAATTTCAGACACTAGACGAACAGGGGATACTCAACTTTATTAAGGCCAACAGCAACAAATCGCCGGAGCCGTTTGCCCAATAGATTGTCGGGTTATCCACAGGTCGTATGTAGGAAAAGATTGACAAATAGGGTATAGGGGTATAACCTATAGGCAGGTCGATAAATATTATTAATTACCCCTAAACCCATGCTAGACCAAAAGTTAAAAAAGAGAGCCATACATCGGGCAAGAATTATTCGCGGCCAGTTAGACGGCCTTGTCAAGGCTATTGAGAAAGAGGAGTATTGCCCCACCCTCTTGGAGCAATCCCTCTCCATTCAAAGGTCGCTCAAGAGCCTCGACAGCTTTCTCTTGGAGAACCATCTTCGGACCCATGTAAAGCGTCAAATGCAAAATAAAGAGCAGGGAGAAAAAGCTATCAAAGAACTGATTAAAGTTTATACATTATCAAATAAATAAAAATTATGTTTGATTTAACGAATAAAGTCGCTTTGGTAACCGGCGCTCGACGGGGGATGGGCAAAAGCCACGCTATCGCTTTAGCAAAACAGGGCGCAAAAGTGGCGGTGACCGATATCAGTCAGGAAGAATGCCAAATTGTGGTTGATGAAATAAAATCCGCGGGGGGCGAAGCAGAGGCCTTTAAAATGGATGTTTCAAATAAAGCCGATGTGGATGCTATTTTTGACGAAGTCATTAAACAATTCGGGCGATTGGATATTTTAGTAAATAACGCGGGAATTTTCGCTCCAAAACCAGCTCTGGAAATGACGGAAGAAGATTGGGATAAAACAATTGATATCAACCTTAAAGGAGAATTTCTCTGCGCCCAAAGAGCGGCGAAAGAAATGGCTAAAAACAATT
>CAYISF010000035.1:0-6105 GCA_964366065.1 uncultured Candidatus Saccharibacteria bacterium
CCCTTCCGCCGCGCCCTCGCTTTGGAATTGCGGCAAAAATGTGTTCGCCAATGACTGTAGACCTATGTTTCTCCATAGACCTATTTTACTATAAACGTTAAAATGATTACAAGGACTATGGATAACATTTCAAAACAATTCGGCAAACGGGCAAGAGCAATCCGCTTAAAACAAGGGCTTTCGCAAGGTGACGTAGCAAAACGCCTCAATGTCCACCGTTCATACATTAGCGGCATAGAGCGTGGCATTCGCAATCCTTCGCTAAAAGTTATCCAAAAGATTGCGAAAGCTCTTGAAGTGCCTATGGAGAAACTTATTAAAGATTGAATATGGATAAAATTGTAATTTTAGATTTTGGCGGTCAATATTGTCATTTGATTTCCCGAAGAATCAGAGATTTTGGCGTACTCGCCGAAGTGTTACCTTCCAATACTCCAACCAAAACGCTTCAAGCGGACAAATCTCTAAAGGGCATTATTCTTTCCGGCGGAGCACGCTCCGTATATGAAAAAGACGCGCCAAAATTTAATAAAGAGATTTTGAAATTATCCATACCGATTTTGGGAATTTGCTATGGTCATCAACTTGTCGCTCACTTGATGGGCGGCAAGGTTGTTTCTGGAAAATCCGGCGAATATGGACTAATGAAGTTGAACATCAAAAAAGGAGAGGAAATTTTGGCGCGTCTCGGGAAATCAAAAAGTGTTTGGATGAATCATCGCGATGTTGTCGTAAAACTTCCGAAATCATTTGTATCTATAGCCAGTACCGAACACTCAAAAATTGCCGCATTTGCAAATGCAAAACAGAAAATTTATGGCGTGCAATTCCATCCTGAAGTAAGCCACACAGAAAATGGCGATCAGATACTTAAAAGTTTTGCCATTGATATTTGCCAATGCAAAAAATCGTGGACATCAACTTTGATGGCACAAAATTTGATAAAAGAAACGCAAGAAGTTATTGGCAATTATAAAGCGATTATCGGGCTTTCCGGCGGAGTTGATTCATCTGTTGCCGCCGCTTTAGTCGGAAAAGCAATCGGCAAAAAGTTAGTTGCCGTATATGTTGATACCGGCTTAATGCGCGACGGAGAAACAAAATTCATAGAAAATACTTTCCGTAAAAAGAACTTAAATTTAAAAATTGTGAGAGCTGAAAAGCAGTTCCTCCGCGCGCTTAAAGGAGTAGCCTCACCAGAGAAAAAGCGAAAAGTAATTGGAAAACTTTTTGCCGATATTTTCTATGATGCCGCTCAAAAAGAACGAGCAAGTTTTCTCATTCAAGGAACGATATACTCAGACAGAATTGAGAGCGGCTTGACCAAACATTCGTCAAAAATAAAATCGCATCACAATGTCGGTGGGTTGCCAAAAAATCTCAAGATGAAACTGTATGAGCCGCTCAAAGATTTATACAAAGACGAGGTGAGAAAACTTGCTCGTGAACTTGGCTTGCCGAAAGAAATAACAATACGACAAGTATTTCCCGGCCCCGGCTTGGCGGTACGAATTATTGGCGAGGTAACGCCAGAGCGTGTCAAGATTGTTCGGCAAGCCGGAAAAGTTATTGAGGAAGAATTAAGGGAAACGGAATTTTGGAAGGATATTTGGATGAGTTTTGCTGTTGTTCTGCCAATTAAGAGCGTCGGCATACAAGGCGACGAGCGGAGCTATAAGTATCCTGTTGTCGTTCGGATTGTGGAATCGCGAGACGCAATGACGGCAAACTTTTCCAAAATTCCGTTTTCTATTCTTGAAAAAATTTCTACTAGAATCACGAACGAAATTCGTGAGGTCAATCGTGTGGTTTACGACATTACAAACAAACCTCCGGCGACAATGGAGTGGGAGTAGAGATTTTGGTAAAATACATTGGCGAACACATTTTTGCCGCAATTCCAAAGCGAGGGCGCGGCGGAAGGGGGGTGGGGGGGGAATTCCGCCGCGCCCGAGCGTTCCGCCGGAGCGAAGCGGAGGCGGTCAGTTCCGTTCAAAAAATGTTCGAGCAAAGTTTAGAATTGAGCACCAATAAGATTCATATCAAGGCGGAGGGGTGGCTGAGTGGTCGAAGGCGCCGCACTCGAAATGCGGTATACCTGAAAGGGTATCGTGAGTTCGAATCTCACTCCCTCCGCCTTGATATGAATAGTGATGAAATTTCAGAATAAACCGTTAAATATAGGGTGGAGCGTGGTAATGGCACTTTCGTTTCCGCCTGTTTTGTTGTGGTATTTGGCTCTGTCACCTGTGCCGCGGTTTGACAGTACGGGTAGTGAGTAGGGTTTGTACTGGTGAGATTAATATTGTAGAGTTAGGGAAGTTGGTAAAGGTTTATGGAAAACTATTAGATTGTTTTATAAAACACTAAATTATGAAAACTCGACAGGGTTTTGTGGGAGCGGGAGTTTTGATGGCTATAATACTTGGTTTGATAATTGTCGGTAGTGGTGTGTATTATTTCACGCAACGGAGTTCACCTTCATTAGTTCTCTCCGAAAATAATTCAGATGCTCTTCCAATACCAACGCAGACAGTTCCTACCACTTTTAATTCTGTTTCAACACAAACGAATCAAAATATAAGTACAGCAAATTCGCAGAGCGGTTGGGAAAATGTTTCTGTGTCAGGTATTGTGGTGGAGTATCCCCCATATCTAAAAGTTATAGCGAACGAGAGTGTTCCTGTTGCGCACTTGGAACTTGAGCAAAAAAGTGGCGGTCATGCGTATGTCTCTGTTTCTGCGGCGAACATTATATCCGCAAATCAGGAACTAAAAAGTTGGCTAGAGAGCTATGATTATTTCAACTATAAGTATCGCTCTCAAAAATACGAATCATACAAACGTGAAGATGGTGTTGAAGTGATCGCTAGTTTTAGTAATACACAACCATACGACGACGCGTTCATTCGAGTAGGGACAGTGATTGTTTACATAAAAAATGGTATCAATGATGTTACAAAAGCGAAAGATAGCGATTTTCGTGAAATAATCCAGCGGATAAAGCTGCCGGATATTATTAAAGTAGGGGCAGTTGCAAACAGCGGACCCGATTGCCTTATTGACAGTGATGACTTGATGACTTTATATTGGGGAACGCAATATCTTAGAGCAAATCCGACTATTCCCTTCATCTATGATCCTGGTTCATACTGTGAATTATCTGATGGGTCAAAGTTGATGACGGTGGCTTTAATTACAGAGAAGGCGATTGTGATGTTCAACAAGGATGGGAAAATTGTCAATACGTATAAAGACAATTTTTGTCATACAATGGGTGATTTTAGTGCGCCGCTTATTTTGTCGATTGAACAAGGAAATCTAAACCTGTTCTGTTTGACTGGAGACGGACCAGAAAGAGAGTTTAATGTTTATCAAGCGCCTTTAACAACGCTTGTTCCAACGGAAGTTAAACGTGATACAGAAGTTTACAATACTATAAAAAGTGCTGTTAAAAAACTTTACAATATAAATATAGATTTTTAGTTTTTGGAATAAGTAGCGGAGTGGATTGGATTGTTGACAGAGGTGGAGGTTCTGTGTTTATATTCTGTTTAGTTTGCGCGGGTTTGAAAACTAAAAAATGAAAGAAAAAGAAGGGAGACGGCGATGATCGAGGTGAAGAAGTTTAGAAAAGTTTTGCCGGCAAAAGGAGAGTTAAATTTTGATGTTTTTGAAGGTATGCCGGTGATAGCGGCAATGTCGTACCGTTCCGACGGTAATATGAGCCTGGAAGGCGGGGAGACAGCCGATGTAAACCGATGTCGATTTTTGAAGGAGTTGTGTATACCAGAGTATTTATTGTACTATGTGGCAATTAAGCATAGTGCGATAGTGGAAGTTGTTAAGCATGATGATTTTTATCCGAATGGATATATATTTCCCAACACTGATGGATTAGTAACACCCTATTCCGATGTTTTTTTGTCGGTGGGGGCGGCGGATTGTCCAACGGTATTCTTGTATGATCCAGTGGAAAAGATAGCTGGTTTACTGCATGCCGGCTGGAGGGGATTGAATTGCTGGATTGTCAGTAGGGCGGTTACCGAGATGAGAGAACTTGGAAGTGATTATAGGAATATAAGGGCCGGTATTGGTCCCTGTATTTGCCAAGATCACTATGAATTTGGCAAAGAGGCCTGGACTTTTTTTGGAAGTGTACCCGACGCTATTATTAAGAAAGACGGCCAAAATTATCTTGATTTAAGGAGGGTGGTTGTTTACAAACTTCGGGAGGCGGGTATTGCACGCGAGAACATAAGCGTCAGCGACGCCTGCACTTATTGCGACGAGAGTATGTTCTCTTATCGCAGAGATGGGCAGGGTTACGGGGTGATGATGACCGTATTCGGAATACTCTCTTAGTTGTTTGGAAAGGCGGTTTCGGCGGAGCGTGGAATGGTTTCAATAAGGCGGCCCAGGTTGCCGGAAGTAAGCAGGAGGACGATGTCATCTTCTTTCCAGATTGATTCTATTTGCTGCAGGCCATCGGCCGCGGTTTCAAATCCGGTTGCGTTAAGGCCGGATTTTTTTATTTGCGAGACGATTTCGGCGAGAGTGAGTTGGTCGTGGGTCAAGGCGCCGTGGAGGGGCGGTTTGTAGACGAAAACGTGGGCGGCGCCGGCGAAGGCGGTGTCGTAGTGCGAGAGATAGGCGCGGTTGCGCCAGCTGAAGGTGTGCGGTTCAAAAATAACCAGGAGGCGCCGGTTTGGAAAATGGAGTTTAATGGCGTCGATGGCGGCGCGGGCTTTGGAATAGGAGGAGCCGAAACCCTCGTATATTTTGAGGGCGGTGCGGGTTGATTTGAGGTCAAGGCGGCGAGTTAAGGCCTTGAAGGAATTGATGCCGCGGGCTAGTTCGGCAGGAGTAATTAGTTTTTGTGATAAAAGAAGTGCGGAGACGCCGATAATATTTTCTACATTATGGCGGCCGAGGAGGGTGGTGGAGAGGTCAGTCACTTTTTGTTCATGATGAAAAAGGGAAAAGATGGTCGTTTCTCCATAGGAGATATTTTTTGCGGTCCAGTCGGCGGGGGAGTTGAGGGCGTAGGTGGTAATGGGAACGGGAATGTTTTTAATGAATTGGGGAACGTGTTCACCGTCAAGGCAGGCGGTAAGAGAACCATTAGTGGGAATAAGATTAACTAATTCGGAGAAGGGCTGGATATAACTTTCGGGAGTGGGGAAGACGTTGACGTGGTCGTGAGTGAGGGAAGTTAAGAGAACGTGAGTCGGGTGATAATAGAGAAATTTTGATTTATCCGACCAGTTGGAGGACGGGTATTCGTCGCCTTCCAAGACGAACTCTTGGTCTTGGCCGAGTCGGGAACTTTCCGAGGGAGTTTCGGGAATGGCGCCGATAAAGAAGCTGGGGTCGCGGCCGGTTTGAATTAAACACCAGGCGGCGATGGCGGCGCAGGTGGATTTGCCGTAACTGCCGGTAAAGACGAGGTTGTTGGTTTTGGCGGTCAGGTCGGAGAGAACTTCGGGAAATGATTTGACGGGAAGGCCGGAAGCGAAGGCGGCGGCAACTTCTTCATTTTCTTCGGGGGTGAGTTTGGCGTGTTTGCCGATGATGATTAGGTCGGCGTCGGAGGGAATGTTTTCTGGCCGGTAGGGGGTGGAGCAGGGAAGGTTGTATTTTTTGAGATAGTCGGAGATGGGCGGATAGAAGCCGTCATCGGAACCGGAAATTTGCCAACCTTTGTCTTTTAGGAGTTTGGCGGTGGCGCTCATGCCGGCACCGCAGATGCCGATAAAGTGGGCTTTAAACATAGAGTAAAGATACAATAACCAAGAGACAAGATACAATAATCGAATAATAATCAATTTTTAATTGTGGTTTTAAACTATTCTAATGTTCTTGAGAACATTAGAATAGTTTGAGGGTGGGGTGGAATTGTCAGAGGGGGAGATTTTAGGTAGAATAGGGAGCATAGGGGAGGGTTGGCAGAGTGGTCTAACGCGCCGCACTTGAAATGCGGTTGGGGGCAACCCCTCACAGGTTCGAATCCTGTACCCTCCGCCAAATTGTACTTTCAGCAAAATCGTAAGAAGTTGCCTCGGCGCAAAGCGCCTCGGCATGGTATTTTTCCGCAATTTTGAA
>CAYISF010000036.1:0-6016 GCA_964366065.1 uncultured Candidatus Saccharibacteria bacterium
TTTACTTCTTCGCGGTCATTGGCGTGCATTCTCAAAATACGCCCAATGCGCTCTTTGTTGCCGGTACGCGTATTTAAAACATACGAACCTGATTCAAGCGTGCCGGAATAAACGCGGAAATAAGTGAGCTGGCCGACAAACGGATCGGCCTGGAGCTTAAAAGCCAGCGCGGCAAATGGCGCCTCGTCGGACGCGGGAATTTCAATCGGCTCATTGGTATTCGGGTCAACGCCCATAAGCGGCGGTATATCAAGAGGTGAGGGCAAGTAGTCCACAACTCCGTCCAATACCAGTTGAACGCCCTTATTCTTCAAAGCCGAACCGCAAAATACCGGAAAAATCTTAAGTTGAATAGTCGCGGCGCGAAGAAGCGGCCTCAATTCTTCCATCGTAAATTTCTTGCCCTCCAAATAGGCGTGCATGGCCTCATCGTTCGTTTCCACTATTTTTTCCACCAGTTCGTGGTGATATTTTTCCGTCGCGGCTTTCAAATTCTCGGGAATTTCAATCTCCGCTACTTTTTCACCCTTCTCGCCTAGAAAGTGATACGCTTTCATCTTGAGCAAATCCACAACACCCTCATGTTTTTCCTCCTCGCCGATGGGAATCTGCATGCGGACGGCGTGCTTGGTCAGCCGGTCAAGAATAGTTTTAAAAGAATGCTCAAACGAGCCGCCGGTGCGGTCAAGCTTGTTCACGAAACAAATGCGCGGCACCTTTGATTCGTCGGCATAGCGCCAGTTGGTCTCCGATTGCGGCTCCACTCCGGCCACGCCGTCAAATACGACAACTGCGCCGTCCAAAACACGGAGCGAGCGCTTCACTTCAATCGTAAAATCAATGTGCCCCGGCGTGTCAATAATATTGAAGCGGAATTTTTTGTCTTTGTCCCCCGCCGAATAAGTCGGTGTCCAGAAACAAGTCGTGGCCGCCGAAGTAATGGTAATGCCGCGCTCGCGTTCCTGTTCCATCCAGTCCATGACGGTATCGCCCTCGTGCACTTCGCCGATTTTGTGCGACACTCCGGTGTAAAAAAGCACCCGCTCGGTCGTGGTGGTCTTGCCCGCGTCAATGTGGGCGATAATGCCGAAGTTGCGAACTTTTTCTAAGGGGTAATCACGATTCATATACTCGAAAATTACAAAATAATGTTAGCGCACATTGATGCGACGAAGGGGGTCGGGGAAACTGTAGTTTCCCCGCGGAGGAAAACAGCGAGCGAAGCGAGAGTTAGAAACCGTGGGTTTCTAAGGAGTCCCGCATCGCGGGACGACGCGTCTTTGTGGGCGATAATTCCGATATTTCTTACTTTTTCCAGCGGATAATCTCTGTTCATTTTTGTATTAGCAATTTGTATTTACGTCCGAGTAAACCTTTACCTTTGAAAAGTTTTGCACTTTGTATTTTCCGCCCGAGCGAGGATGTATTTTTTAAAACATTGCGGAGCGCGACGGCGCGAGCATAACAAAAATTCAGTAGAATTTTATGTGCGTTTTCAAAAAATACATCCGAGCGACTTTTACCATGTGAAGTGCGCGAAGGCCTTGTTGGCTTCGGCCATGCGGTGCGTATCTTCTTTCTTTTTAATAGCCGCGCCTTCGTTTTTGGAAGCGGCAATCAGTTCGTCAGCGAGCTTCTTCGCCATCGGAGCTCCTTTTTTGCCCGCTGCCGCGGCTATAATCCACCTAAAAGCGAGAGACATTTTACGCTCCGGACGCACTTCGCGAGGCACCTGATAGTTGGCCCCGCCAATACGCCTTGAACGCACTTCCATTGCGGGGCTGGTATTTTTTATGGCCAAGTCAAACACTTCCAGGGGGTTTGGATTCTTGGTTTTTTCTTTAATTATGTCAAAAGCGCCGTAAACAACCTTCCGGGCGGTATTTTTCTTGCCGCTATCCATAATGTAGTTGATGAATTTCCCGACCTTAACAGAATTATATGAAAGGTCCGGCTTGGCAATATTTCTGTTTTTAATCTTGCGTCTCATAGATAGTTGTTTAAGTTGAAAAAGTTTTATAAGTTGAATAAGTTTTCTTTTTTTTGAAACTTATTGAACTAAAGCGAGGCGTGACTTATTGAACATATTACTTAACTGCCTTGGGTCTCTTGGCCCCATATTGACTGCGCCCTTGCTTGCGGTTTTCCACGCCGGAAGCATCTAGGCGTCCCCGGACAATGTGGTAGCGCACGCCAGCCAGGTCTTTCACGCGGCCGCCGCGAATGATTACAACTGCGTGTTCCTGCAGATTATGCTTAATCCCCGGTATGTAAGCGGTCACTTCCATGCCATTAGTGAGGCGCACGCGGGCGATTTTACGAAGAGCGGAGTTCGGCTTTTTTGGCGTGGTGGTGGTCACTTTGGTGCAAACGCCGCGCTTAAAAGGAGAGGGGTAGTATTTGGGGTGATTCTTAATAGCATTAAAACCGCGGGCCAGTGCTACCGCTTTTGAGCGCTTTGTTACTTTTTTTCGGCCCCGGCGGGCTAATTGATTCGTTGTGGGCATGATTGATTTTTAAGGAGTAGACGACTATAAAAATCATCATCCCTCCCCAGTTTCACATACTATCTTAACTTCCAATAAAATCCTATGCGAACACTCCTTTCTTTGTTTTACCATTTAACCTAATCAGTAAAACTGGAGAGGGATTGTGAAAATTATACTCACCACGTTCTTTAATTTTCAACAAAAAAACGCTTTCGCGCATTGGGCACACTATACCCGAACACTTATCAAAATGCAATCTTGTCTTAAAAACTCAGTCCGGTAAAAAGCTGATAGATAAAGGAGCTCAAATTTCCCACCACGGGACCTAAGAATACCGGAAGAAGGATGAGGAGAGCCAAAATAACGATAAGCAGATTTCTTTCGGCAAATTGTTCAATCGGGTAAAACCAGCGCGGGAAAAGCGCTAGAAGTATCTTGGAGCCGTCCAGGGGCGGAATGGGCAAGAGGTTGAATACTCCCAGCATGATATTTAAGAATACCACTTTCTCGGAGATAGCCAGAAAGGAAAGCGGGAGTCCGTCGGCAAAACGGATTAAAAGACCGAATACAAGCGCGATAAGAAAATTCATAGCCACGCCGGCGAGCGATACGGAGAGTGTTCCCCACCGCTGGTTCTTCAGGTTATACGGATTGTAAGGCACGGGTTTGGCCCAACCGACCACCACACCAGAACCGGTAAGCATGAGAAGTGCCGGCAGTATGATGGAACCGAATAAATCAATGTGCGGAAGAGGATTCAAAGTGAGACGTCCGGCCAAACGCGCCGTCGGGTCACCGAGCATGTCAGCCGCCCAGCCGTGCGCGATTTCGTGCAGAATAACGGAGAAAATCAGTATAACGATGAAAAAAATTGTATCTAAAGGCATAAACTAACGGGTTTGCCCGAACACTAAACACTGGTACCGCTTCTTATGTTTTGCTATTTATTTGGATAAAACAATCTGTTTATACCAAAAATAACAAGATTATTCATAAGTATTGTTTGAAGAAGCAAAACTGTACCAGTGTCAGTGTGCGGATTTGCCACTGCAATTCTTATATGGTAGCATACGAAACACTATGGCTAAAGTGTGCACCACATGTAATAAAGGAACCAAGGTCGCCGGAGGTTATAGCAACCGCACCCGCGCCACCAAATTCACCCCGACAGGAATGGTACGCAAGTATCCTAATTTGCAGTGGGCCAAGCTCCCCGAAGGCGGCCGTGTCAAAATCTGCACCCGTTGTCTTAAGGCAAACAAGCAGCTCACGATAAAATAACTAACAACCTACGACTAACAACAGCCGGTAAATCCGGCCCCAAGCCGGTTTTTGTTTGACTTATCACTAAATAAGAATTAGAGTTTTCCCAGAAAGTAGAGATGTTCCGTAGTCAACCTTGAATGTCACGGAGGACTTATGATACACCTGATTCAGGGAGTTTTATTTCAGAAAGTTTCAAAAAACAGGCTTGCTTTTTCTCGTGTTACCCAGGAACCGTTTCTTATGCTGAGGTGTGTCATCGTACATAGCATGTACATGGGCATGTTCGGTCCCGATCCAAACCCCCCGGGAAAAAGTGTTTTAGCCGGCAGAATGAATGACCACTACGGCAATTCAATCCTGACTGACATTAAGATTACCGACAGCGAGTTGTCGTTTACCAAGAAGTATGACCACCGCGAAGACCTCATCTACTATAAGTTTCGTAAGCAGGAAGATGGGACTTGGAAGGGTGCCTACAAAGGCAAGGCAACGGGCCATGGCAAAAGCCGGTGCATATTAACTTCCGTTTCGCCCAGCTTCACCGCGGGCATGGTATTTTAACGCCCTCATTCAGTTCCTAAGCCCGCGCACCCGCGGGCTTTTTTCTTTTCTCCCCACCTATTCGCTTATTCGTACGAATAAGCGAATAGGTGGTTATTTGTTAAAGATTACTTTGCAGTTTCGTAACTCAACTCCTCCCCGTCGGTTGTGAAAACTATAGTCCCCGAATCGCAGGTGGAGAGTTTGGGGATTTTGAATTTATCCAAAAGCTGGAGAACTTCCTTGTGAGGATGGCCGTAGGAATTTTTGCAGCCGGCAGAAATAATGGCGTATTCCGGCGAAACGAAGCCTAGATACGATTCAGAACTTGAGGTACGCGAGCCGTGGTGTCCGAGTTTTAAAACATTGGCATTGAGATTTTTACCATCTCGCGCCACTAAATGCTGTTCTATTTTTATCGGCGAGTCGCCGGTCAAAAGAAACGATTCGTTTTTATATACCAATTTTCCCACAATGGAGCCCTCGTTCGTTTCTTTAAAATTTGAAACATCCACATCGGGAAATAAAATATCAAAATAAATATCTTTGCTTAAATTAACCCGCATTCCGCGGCGCGCGATAATTTTACGCGCGCCGCTTTCATCTATCTTTTTTTCAAATGACTGCCAGGCGGCTGTGTCGGAACGCGCGCCGTTTAAAAAAACTATACCGATTTGGTAGCGCTCCAGAACAAATGTCAATCCGCCGATGTGGTCTTTGTCCGGGTGCGTCGCAAGTAGTGCGTCAATGGAATTGTCATACGACGGCATCACTTGTGAAAGCGCGGAAAGGGCTCGCGTCCCACTTCCTCCGTCCACCAATAGTTGATTCCCGTTCGGCGCTTCAATGTAGATGGAGTCGCCCTGCCCGACATCAAGGAAAGCCACGCGAAGTTCGTTACCACGTTCCTCGCGAAACACTCCGTACCAAATGAAAGCGTTCGCTAAGGTAAGGAGTGAAATGACAGCAAGCGAAAAATTATTTTTTAATGTTTGCATGTGAGCGCGCGAGAAAAAATAATCCAAAAAGAAAAGCGTATGAGAACAGCATAAGCCAAGCGGGCACGGCTCCGGTAGGGATAACCGCAAACGGCAAGTTTGAGAAAAACTTGGCTGTAACAATTGTGTATGAAAGAAGGAGCGAGGTCACGAGAGCAAATGGCGCCGCTATTGTGGTGCCGAGAAATCCGGCAAATCCCGCTGTGAACGCTCCTAGCATGGCAAACGGAACCGTGGGTAAGACAAGAATATTTACCAACAAAGCAAGGAGGGAAATCATGCCGCTCATATAAACTAGCAACGGTAACACGGCAATCTGTGTTGAAACGGTTTGCGCAATAAGTTCTCGAAGTCCAGCTGGTTTTATCCCGGCTAGATACAAAGAAATAATCGGTGAAAAATATATGAGGCCTAGGGTAGCCAGGAAGCTAAGTTGAAATGACGGGTCAAACATGAGAATGTTAGGGTTTTCAATCAACATCAAAAAACCGGCGATAAAAAGTGCTCGGCCGGCATCATAAGTGCGCCCTGTCGCGAGCCCCAAAAGCGCGATAAGCGCCATTAAGCCCGCGCGGATGGCGGACGCCCCGCCGCCGGTCATTAACACGAAAAGAACGATGGCGACAGCACCCGCGCTGGTACGAAAAAGTATCGGCAGAAAAGAAAATATTTTTGTGAAAAATTGCGAGACCAGCGCGATGTTATATCCGGAAAGCACAACCA
>CAYISF010000037.1:0-2622 GCA_964366065.1 uncultured Candidatus Saccharibacteria bacterium
TACAAGCGCCGGGCAGTACGAGGATTATATAAAGAATTTGGAGGAGGTGTACAAAAAAGACACTTACGGCGGGAAAACACCGGAAGAAACTCTGCAATTGTTCATTGATGCGCTGAAGAAGGGCGATACGGATTTAGCGGCGAGGTATTTTATTCCGGAGAAACAGAAAAAGGAGGCGGAGGAATTGAAACTTGGAATAAAAAGCGGGGGAATTGCAATGCTCTTGAAATTTTATGAAATTAACAATTTAAAGAAAGAATATATAAACTATATGAACGAATACTATTTCAATTTTCTAGACAAGAATAGTGGTCCCGGTTTTCTTTTTAAACTTATTTTAAATGAGACCACTAAGGTATGGAAAATAGAAAGTTTGTAGTTCTTGCTTTAGGCATTATTTTTGTTATTTCCGCTCCGTCGGTTGTCTTTGCTTATGAACCGACCGCAACCCACAAAGGTCTTACTCGTGATTTAATTCGCTATTATGAGCGTTTTTATCCGAATACTTTTACCGACAACGAGAAGCAGGCGATAGAGAAAGGAGCGGTGGAAGAAGACGCTCCTGAAATTCGGGCGGCTCACCATTTCTACGACCCAATATACAACAACGGGCTGGAAGGAGTATTCTCCTCGTCCAAAGAATGGGCCCAAGATACATCCGCGCAGGCCGAGTGGAGCGCCTCATATTTGGCGGCCCTTGGTAATGTAACCCGACCATATTTTTCCTCACAAACCGACTACTCGTGGGACAGGGCAATTTATGAATATGCGCACGGAGACAAAGCACGGGGATTGGAAAGTTTGGGACATATACTCCATCTTCTTGAAGACGCGACCGTGCCTGACCATACAAGAAATGACCCGCATGTTCCGTACCTAAATGAGTTGACTAATCAGCAAAGCCCATACGAACATTTCACCAGTCAATTTAATCTCGGCAACATCAAGGTTTCGGAGTCGCTGATTAGCGAAGGGAAAATCCCCGTTCTGCTAAGTTCGCTCAATGAATATTTTGATAAATTAGCTGGTTATTCAAATAGTAACTTTTTCAGTAAAGATACAATTTTAGAGAAAAAATACAATTTTCCAATTATACAAAATGAGGTAAAGAATAAACTTGATCGTAAATTTGGTTACTACAATGGACATTTACTTGTTTGGTTTGTTAGTGAGAAAAGAAATCTAAGTACAGGAGAAATTGATACAGAATATTCTTTAACAGATCCAGAACATCTAATCCTAACTGACTACTGGAATTTGTTGTCGCGGGAGGCGGTGCAAAATGGGGCGGGAGTGATTAAATTATTTTTTGACGAGGTGGAAAAAGAAAAAAAGACACTGGCGTTGGAACAGAAAAACAAAAGTTGGCTGTCCAGAAAAACCGAACAGGTCGCGAGTGCGTTTTCGTCAATCATGAATTCGGTTGGTTTAAGCGGCTCAAGTAGTGGCGCGGCGGCGGTGCTGGCGACCAACGATTTACAACCTACAACAAATTCTAATACGTCCAATATGGATGGGCAGGGTGAGCAAACGACTAATCCAGTTTCTTCTAATATCCTAGAACAAACCCAATTAGTTGAGCCGCAAGCGCCACAGGCGTCCGCGGCAAATGTTTCGGTTCAGCAAAACTCTGTTTTGCCAGCAACCACTTCACTTTCACCAACCGACAATATTCCAACGCCGAGATTTACTTTTAATATGTCGCCGGGTTTTGGCGGCGGCGGCGGACCGCCGCCGAAACCGCCTCTTGTTGAGACGACAACCGTTAACAATCAAACAGAAACAACCACCACCTCCTCCTTATCAGTAGCAACATCTACGGCAACGACAACTCCACAGACAGTGGCAGTAATTTTGCCAGATCCGCCAGCAATAATTTCACCGACAGATTTTTCCAGCCCGTTTTCCACAACAACCATCACTTTTATCGGCACCTCGTCACCCGGGTTTATCATTTCAAATGATTTAACCGTTGAGACCGCCACTACCAGTAATTCCGGCAATTGGTCTATCGTATTCACAAATCTTCTGCAGGGGACAACAACCGTTCATTTTGTTGCCACTGATGGCACTGGAGCGACTTCAAGTCCGCGTGAAATAATATTTAGTGTATCTATACCGATACCCCCGCCGCCGGTTTATGTCGGAACAAAGACAATTGGCTACTATTGCAAACCATATACCCAAAGTTATGTGGAAGCAGGATATTATTTGCATACCGGAATGGAATGTTATTACCTTACTCAAAATTTAAACGGGAGTCGTTACGGAGATGTCTATAGAGGTACGGTAGGAAGCTCAACCATGGTGAACGGCCACCTGATATTTGGTTGGCCGACAAGCACTCCGCAATACAATGACATACCTAGCTTAGCGCCGGTTCAGGGAGATAATTTCTTCACGGCAATTTACGAAGTACATAATAATGACGTGGCTTACATAACCGCTTTCCGCAACTATTTCAAAACTGGAGCGAATCCGCCGCCGTATCTGGATTACGGCATTATCAATTGGAAATATGGTACGACAAGCTCGCCATAAACGGCACGACGACGCCATAGGGTGAGAATTTACGAATGCCCGCCATTTGTTATGACAAACGGCGGGCATTTTTGTATAATA
>CAYISF010000037.1:2722-5905 GCA_964366065.1 uncultured Candidatus Saccharibacteria bacterium
GCGTTTTTAAAATTAGCGATTGGCCGACCGGAAATTGAAATAGTAGCGGTGAACGACTTAGGCGACGCGGAAAATCTGGCCTACCTTTTAAAATACGACAGTGTTTACGGCAAGAGCGGGCTTAAGGTGGAAGCCAACGGCGATTCACTTTTTGTGAATGGGCACAAAATGGCTTTTTTAAGAGAAAAGGAACCGGCTAAGATTCCGTGGGGAAAGCACGGGGTTGATATAGTAGTGGAATCAACGGGACTTTTTGAATCCTACGAAAAAGCGCGCGGACATTTGGACAGTGGCGCCAAGCGCGTGGTTTTGACCGCGCCGGCAAAAGACGAAGACGGCGAGTTTGGACAGACCGTGCTTATGGGAGTGAACGAAGACAAACTCCAGGCCTGCCAAATTTCCTCCAACGCTTCCTGTACTACAAACGCGGGTTCCCCGGTGATGGCTATATTGAACGAAGCGCTTGGCATTGAAAAAGCGATTCTAAATACCGTGCATGCTTACACCGCTACCCAGAAAATCGTGGACGGACCGGACGCATTCGGCGATTTCCGCCGCGGGCGGGCTGGCGCGGCAAATATCGTTCCGTCCACAACAGGAGCCGCCATCGCCGTGACCAGAGCGCTTACGAGTTTGAACGGAAAGTTTGACGGCATTTCCCTTCGAGTGCCAGTGCTAGCTGGTTCCATCGCCGACATCACTTTTGTCTCAAGCCGTGATACCACAGTGGAGGAAGTGAATGACATCTTGCGGAAAGCGGCCGAGGATGACCGATGGAAAAATATTTTCGCCGTGACGGACGAGCAGGTGGTATCGTCCGATATCGTGGGCGACACACATGCTTCCATCGCCGATTTGTCGTTTACCAAAGTGGTCGGCGGAAATCTGGTCAAGGTGCTCGCCTGGTACGACAACGAAATGGGGTACGCTAATACGCTCGTGGAACACGTGATAAAAGCGGGGGAATATCTGTAGAAATAATGGAAAGTTATAATAAATTAGTCAGAGACAAAGTTCCGGAAATTTTGGACGCAAAAAATGTCCCTTACGAGAAAAGAGTCGCGTCATCCGAAGAATACAGGGCGGAATTAATAAAAAAACTGAATGAGGAAACAGAGGAGTTTATGGAAGATGGCAGCGCGGACGAATTGGCCGATATTCTTGAGGTTGTTGAAGCCTTGAAAAAGCTGGATGAATACCGGGATGTTGAAGATATAAGAAAGAAAAAACTGGAAGAACGCGGAGGTTTTGAGCAAAGAATTATTCTGAAGGGGGAGAAATAATAATCCTTACATAATAATGAAAATCTACATCGGAAGCGATCACGCGGGATTTGAGCTTAAAGAAAAACTCATTTCATTTTTGATAGACGAAGGGCACGAAGTCGCGGACAAGGGCGCTTTTAAATATGACGAGAAAGATGATTACCCCGAATTCATTTCTAAAGTGGCGGAGGAAGTGTCTAAAAATCCGGAAGAAAACCGCGGTATTGTTTTAGGCGGTTCAGGTGAAGGAGAAGCGATGGTGGCGAACCGCTTCAAAGGTGTGCGGGCGGCGGAGTATTACGGCGGAACGCTTGATATAGTGAAGCTGTCGCGCGAACATAACGACGCGAATGTGCTTTCTTTGGGCGCGCGATTCTTGACCGAGGACGAAGCGAAAAAAGCGGTGAAGCTATGGCTCGCGACTCCGTTTTCCGGCGAGGAACGGCATATTCGCCGAATTAAAGAAATAGAGGAATTGAAATGACAGAAATTATCCCGGCGATTATGCCGAAAACGATTGGCGAACTTGACAGCGCCGTGGCGCTCGTGCGCGGAGCGGTGTCGCACGTGCAAATAGACGTGATGGACGGGAAAATGGTGCCGCCGACAAGCTGGCCGTTCCCTGATTTTGACACCGAAACGGCGCCGTTCATTCACGAAGACAGAGGATTGCCGTTTTGGGAAGATGTAAATTATGAGTTTGATTTGATGATACGGAACCCTGAGAAATTCGTGGAAAAATTTATTACTCTAGGCGGCGCGCGCATAATCATCCACTACGAAAGCGGTCCCAAAGAAGCAATATGGGGGGCGGTTAAGAAAGCGCAATCTATGAACACAGAAGTTGGTTTGGCGATTGATACGACCACTCCGAACAATGTGCTGGAAGAATTTTTGACAGATGAACAACCAATTGATTTCGTGCAATTTATGGGAATTGCGCGTATTGGCTATCAGAGTGAGCCGTTTGATGAACGGGTAATCCCCAATATAAAAGCTCTCCGTTCCGAGTATCCTGATATAATAATAAGCGTAGATGGTGCCGTTAATTTTGATTCCGCGCCGCGGCTTGTAAGAGTCGGCGCGAATCGTCTCGTTTCCGGTTCGGCGATATTTGGGAGCGAAAATCCACGAGAAACAATACGAACACTGCAAGCTCTCGGATAAGAATTCCTATTTTCATGATTGAATTAAACGACGGCAAAATAAAAGATTTAGAAACTAAAGCGAATAAAATTCGCCAGGATATTATTACGATGCTGGTGGAAGCCGGCTCGGGACACACGGCTGGGCCTCTCGGTATGGCGGATATTTTTACCGCTCTCTATTTCGGCATCTTAAAACACGACCCGAAAAATCCAAAGTGGGAGGAACGCGACCGGTTAGTGTTATCAAACGGCCACATCTGCCCCGTACTTTACGCTGCTATGGCGCACAGCGGGTATTTCCCCAAGGATGAATTAATGACGCTCCGCAAATTCGGCTCGCGACTGCAAGGACATCCGCACCGCGACTTTTTGCCCGCACTGGAGACATCCTCCGGCCCTTTGGGCTCGGGACTTTCGCAGGCGGTCGGCATGGCGCTCGCCGACAGAATAGACCGCGGAACAAGTTCGGACCGGTTTATATACGCCATGATGTCGGACGGCGAGTTGGACTGCGGGAATTCATGGGAAGGGGCGATGCTCGCGGGAAAAGAAAAACTTCATAACCTTATCGCCATTGTGGACCGGAACAACATCCAAATAGACGGATTTACCGAGGATGTAATGCCGCTTGAGCCGCTTCACGAAAAATGGGCGGCTTGGAATTGGCACGTGCAGGAGATAGACGGGCACAGTTTCCATTCGATTTTTGACGCGGTGGAAGAAGCCAAAGCGGTTTTCAACCAGCCCTCGGTCATTATCGCGCACACCAT
>CAYISF010000038.1:0-5837 GCA_964366065.1 uncultured Candidatus Saccharibacteria bacterium
TTCTTCAGGGCTGATTTCCTTTGCCTTGTACGTTTCAACCAGAGCCTCAATCTCCGGCCAAGGACCCAACTCTTCAATCCAGCTTCTGCTAAAACAGTCGCCGTCGTCAATTGATGTCGTCCAAAAAACATTCAATCTGACCGATGAGGAAAAATATCTGCTTCTGGAATCCCAGGTGGGGGAGGGTATCTTCTTCGCCGGCCTTAAGCACGTGGCCATCAAAATAATCGCTTCTTATACCGAAGACCAGATTATCACCAGCGACCCGTCGCAGATTCTGGCCATCAAAAAGGCGAAACAAGAAACAAAGGAGGCGAGCGAGAAAGCCCTGGGGGCATAACAAAAAAGTGATTATGCCTCGTTGTTATAGTGTGCGGGGCCTTTGTTTTGGTATAATTAATCCGGTAGTAGAATTTGACGATGCGCAAAGCGCAAAAAATCGCCAAATTCACTACCGGACTAATCCCGTAGTGAATTTCAGTTCTGATTATGTTCTATACTTATGTCATACAAAGCAAGAAAGGTGAAGAATTCTATATTGGCTATACTACTGATTTAAAGAAGAGAATTATAGAACATAATCAAGGGTTAAATCTTTCGACAAAAAGATACAGACCATGGAAAATCATTTACTACGAAGCCTGTTTGAACAAAAATGATGCCAAAAGACGAGAAGGTTATTTAAAAACAACGCAAGGCGGGAGGTTGTTAAAAATTAGATTACAAGAGTTTTTAAAAGGTCAAAAGATTTAACAAACTGAAATTCTACTATCGGGATGAAAACTTTTTTTTACCACAAGCGGTTCTTAGTCGCGATACTCTCTTTCCTTGCTGTTATTGCTATTGCTTCGCCAAATCTAAACGCCGAAGCACAATCCGGTTCTGATTTTTCAGTCCAGTTGTCCCCGGAATTTCCCGGTCCTTATCAAAACGTCACAGCAAAACTCGTGAGCTATTCCATTCAGCTCGACCGCGCGGCCGTTTCCTGGACATTGAATGGGAAAAGTGCGCTTTCGGGAGTGGGTAAAAAAGAGTTTTCGTTCACCACCGGTGGTATCGGGGTCTCCTCGCGGCTCACGGTAAGAGTTACGGACATAGAGGGAACAGTCAGTAAAACAATAACAACCGTGCCGGGAAGCGTGGACCTTTTGTGGCAGGCATCCAATGCTTATGTGCCGCCGTTTTATCGCGGTAAGGCCCTGCCGGCGCCGGAATCAGCCATAAAAATAGTGGCCATGCCCAATCTGCAAAGCGGCGGAAGCGCCCTTAGGGCCACATCTTTAGTTTATAAATGGTCGCGAAATTATAAGGCGGCGGAGGACGCTTCGGGGTACGGGAAAAATGTCTTTTCTTTCAAAAACAGTTATTTGGACCCGGAAGAATCCGTAGAGGTCGAAGTGGCGGGAATGTCCGGAATAGGAAACGCGAAAGGGAGAATCTCAATGGCCATGATGCCTCCGCTTGTTCTTTTCTACGAAAACAATCCCTTGCAGGGCATCCTCTATGAAAAATCTCTGGGGAGTTCTTTCGGAATGCCTAACAACGAAATACGCGTTAATGCCGAACCATATTTCTTTTCCACGTCTGATAAACAAGCCAACTTGAACTACTCGTGGCAACTGAACGGAAACTCTGTGTCCGGCGCGCCGGATGACCCGAGTTCGCTCATATTGCGGGAGGGTGGCGGAAACGGAACCGCCCAAGTGGCGCTTAGTGTCGGAGCCCCAAAAAAGATTTTGCAAACGGCGGGAAATTCGTTCATCATTAATTTCGGCAGATAATATGAAAAGTTTTTTTATCATTCTCCTTATCTTAACCGCCTCGGTCGGAGTTGCCTCTGCAGAGGTAAGCCAGCAATATCAAGTGCTCGAACCGCTGCCGGGCATGGGAGACGCAAACTGCCGAGTTGTTAGTGGAGTCAAAACTTGCACCGTCGCCACCGGTGATTTCTCCGGATACTTAAACACTGTCTTTAATATCGGCATTATTGTAGCCATTATGCTTTCGGTCATTATGCTGGTTATAGGCGGTGTTGAGTATATGGGAAGCGACAGCGTTTTCAACAAGGAAAGCGCCAAGTCAAAATTCCAAAACGCCATTTGGGGACTCGTTCTCGCTCTCGGCATTTATCTTTTCCTATTCACCATAAATCCAGATTTGATTAAATTGAAATTGACCATCGCCCCGACAACCGCTGCTCCTTCTGCCACCGGCGCGCCGGCGGTCTCTCCAGGTACTGCCCCAGGCGCGCCTGCCGAGGCGGCCGCGAGAAAAAGGCTCAATGATGCCGGCATAAGTATAAACAAGAACCCCTGCGCCAATATAGGCGACCAAAACTGCACGAATGTCGGTGGTTTGTCTGAAAACGCCATTAACGGGCTCATCCGCCTTGCGAGAGTTTGCGGGTGTGCGAAAAACATGATCGTGACGGGCGGCACTGAATACTGGCTGCACGGCAATCGCTCTACGGATATAAGCCGAAATGGCACCGCGCACAAACCCGGGGGTAGTGCGGTGGATTTATCCATACTGGATCCTCTCAATCAGTATATCTACAGAAACGGAGGAATACCGACCAAAACCTCTGGCGGAGATTCGTATGTCGTGCCGGGATTCGGGACTTTTCTTGACGAAAAAATTGATGGGAATTACCCTCATTGGCACGTAACTTTTTGATATGCCCCGAAACACCTTTTTTCTGTTTCTAATATTAGTTCTCATCATCGGTGCCTTAGGCATTGGCGTTTATTTATATTTTTTCACCAACACTTTCAGCGGAATAACATCGCCCGGCGGCATAACAAATACCTTTCGCAACTTCTCCCCGTTCGGAAATGGCGTGAGTAGTGAAGCGCCGCGCGGCGGAAAAGATGCTGTTACGGGCACTCTGGGGCAGCCGCAAAACGCGGGTCAGCCGGCGGTGAAACTTCTAAAGCTGGTCCAAAATCCGGTCGCGGGATTTATTCCCACTACCTTGGGCAGCACCACCATGGTCCGCTACTTAGAAAAACAAACGGGGCGCTCATTTGATATTGATATGAGCATCCCGGCTGCCAGAACAAAAATAACCAACACGACCATTCCGCGCGTGTATCAGGCGCTCTTCGGACAAAACGGTTCCTCCGTCCTGCTCCGTTATCTGGACAGTAGCAATCTCATTCAGACATATTCCGCGACGATTCCCCGGGCAACTTCCACGACTCTCATGCAAAGCGGCGTTGAACTGAAAGGTTCGTTCCTTGCCGCGGGATTGGGGGATATTTCCCTTTCGCCGTCCGCCGATAAAATTTTTACTCTGGCTAATTTCGGAAACTCCATGGTCGGCACCGTTTCCAACTTGGACGGAACCAAAAAATCGCAAATTTTTGATTCTCCTTTCACCGAATGGCTGTCTTCGTGGACGAACGACAAAACAATTCTTCTCGCCACCAAACCGTCATATGTTGCGGCGGGACACGCTTACGCCCTTGATGTTAAATCGGGCAGTTTCCAAAAAATCTACGGCGGAGGAAACGGGCTGACCGCTATCTTAAGTCCGGACGGGAAAAATCTTTTAGTAAGCGAGATAACCGATAATTCGCCGTCGCTCAAAATATATAACATCGCCAACCGCTCTTTGGTTGATACCGGACTTAAAACTATCGCGGACAAGTGTTTATGGGCCGCGAACACCGTTATTTACTGCGCGGTGCCGGAGACGATTCCCTCCGCGGATGGCGGCTATCCTGACGCGTGGTACCAGGGTGTTGTTTCTTTCAAGGACGGCATTTGGAAAATTGACTCCGCTACTTTAAGCACCGATTTGGTTTTAAACATTTCACAAACCGCGCGCGAGTCCATTGATGCCGTCAATCTCGCGGCCAGTAAAGGAGGGGATTATCTTTTCTTAATCAACAAAAGCGACAGCTCTCTCTGGTCTCTTCAGCTTCGATAACTTGCGACTTAAAATATAAGTCGTAGGCCTGCCCCGTAGTGAGTACTCCCTACTACTGGGGTTGTCGGTCGTAAGTCGCTAGTCGGCTATCTCCTGATATTTGATGACTACGTGCCGGGCGGGGCCGACTCCGATGGATTCGGTCGTCAAATCAGGAAAGGGCTCCAAAAATGAATGAACAATCATTCTCTCATAAGAAGACATTGGTTCCAGCTCAACGCTTGATTTAAAAAAGCGAGCCCTCTCGGCCATCATCTTGGCTTTTTGCTTCAGCTCATTCAGTTTGTTTTTTTGAAAATTGTTGACGTCAACGATAAAATTCACCTCAACTCCGTCTTGCGCCTGCTCAGCCATTCTCCGGACAATATGATTTATGGCCAGAAGCGTCATTCCGTCGCGCCCTATCAGGAGTTCCGGTTCATTGGTCTTAATCAGAAAACGAAGAGCCCCGCCTTCGGCGGTTTCGTCAAAAAACTCAATCTCATTGAAAGAAACCGGCATTCTCCGCAAAATTTCTTCAATAATTTTTTTTATTTTCTCTGTGTTCATCCCGTTAAAAACCTATGTTGGTAAATTTATAACTTCATTCTTCTTGGCAAGATAGCGCACAAAAAGCTCTTGTCCTATGGAGAATATATTAGTCGTTACCCAATAAAGCGCAACTGCCGCGGGAATAGAAAGGGAGAAGAAAACGAAAAGAACCGGAAAAACATAGCGCATTTGAATATTCATGCTTCGGGCGAATTCCTGTTGGAATGAAGCGCCCTTTCCGGCCTTGGCCGTTTTTGGGAGAGAGAGGACCGTATAAAGATACTGCGATACTCCGACCAAAACGGCCAAAATATAACTTTTTTCGTACAAATTAATGCCGAGAAAATTGGGAGAAAGCTGCGCCGGATAGTTCACGAATGAATACAAGAGGCTGGCATTTTCCGCGAAGCCGCTTTGAAAGACGAGAAAGAGGGCGATGAGAATTGGGAGCTGTATAAGAACCGTGATGCATCCGGAGAACGGATTGGTTTCGTGCTTTTTATAAAGTTCCATTGTCTGCTTGGCCTGCTCTTGTTTGTCTTTATATTTTTCGCGGATTTTTTGCAGCTCCGGCTCAAGTTCGCGCATTTTGCGCTGAACCTTTATGGATTTGTGGGTGAACGGAAAAATAATCAGGCGGACGATAATGGTAAGAATAATGACTGCGAGGCCGACTGAGGCGCCGGGTATCACGCTCATCAAAAAAATAAGCCCGTTGTAGAGCGGTTTATATAGAAGGGTATTCCAAAGAAAAGAAAACATTCACCTATTGTAACCTAAAAGCGATTATGGTGGAACGGCCATCAAATAGTCAAAAGTAAAAGTTTGTAAAGCATAAAGCTGCAAAGCAATATTCGAAACTTTATGGACTTTATGGACTTTTTACCTTAGCGGGTCAACCCTGTGAAATAACCCCGCCGTGGTATCAGAACTTGAAAATAAAATGTTGGACAAAATAAAACAGGCTTATATTAATCAAGTAGCCCTGTCTCGGCGGGGTTAGGCCATTGGCCTATTTAACGGGGTCAAAATGTTCTTTCTGCCACGGATGGCAGCGCGAAAGGCGGCGGACGGAGAGAAATATTCCGCGGACAACTCCGTGTTTTTCTACTACTAGGATGGAATACTCGGAACAGGTCGGGTAAAATGCGCACCGGGGAGCGTTTGTGAGGCCGGCGTCCCGCACAAGCCCCTGGTCTGGAGATAATATTTTCTGATACGTCCGAATCAGCGAAATTATGATTTGTTTCATTTTTTGCGCGTTCCCATTCCCGTTTTTGCAATCAGCCCGCGTATTTCTTCGGAAAAATTACGATAAGAAAGTTTTTCCGCTCCTTTTTTAAGAAAAAAAATGCTGATGCAGATCGGAAGA
>CAYISF010000039.1:0-5569 GCA_964366065.1 uncultured Candidatus Saccharibacteria bacterium
ACGGCTGGATTAAGAAAAACATAGTCGCTACTCCGTAGCTCCTTGTTTTTCTAAACCACAGACCGTATTTTTGCGAAACACATATTCAGTTTTATCCAACAGCAGTCTTAGTTTGTGTTTTTATAAAGAACAGCGCTTCGCCCGATAGGGATGCGCTATTTGCGCCCGCGCTGTTAATATTTAACCGAGGCAAAAATACGGCTGGATTAAGAAAAACATAGTCGCTACTCCGTAGCTCCTTGTTTTTCTAAAAATTCCAGAACTTTTTGATTGGTGAGGACTTGGGAGAGATAGAGACGGGCGCGGGATTCGTCTATCCCTCGGGAGTACCCGGGACCTTCGGCACCTTTATTGTGCTCAAGCAAATGCTTCACCTCTTGATTCAGTTCTTCCTCCGACGGAATTATTTTTTCTCTCATGGCGATTTCAGACATGATGAACTCTATTTTAGCGCGTTTTACGGCTTCGCTTTCCCATTCTTTCTTAATATCGTCTTCCGTTTTTTTGACGTTTTTTAGGTAATCATCAAATTTTAAGCCGACACGTCCCACATCGTGGCGTAACTGATAGATAAGCTTATTTTTTTCTTCTTCAATAATAATTTTCGGCAAGTCGATTTCTGTTTTTTCCACTAGCGCGCCTAAAAGCTTGACCCGCCTTTTTTCAACCGCCGAACGCTCTTTTTCCAGTTTTAAATTTTCCCTAAGCTTTTCTTTGAATTCGGCGACATTTTGAAAACTGCCGAGTGTTTTTACGAACTCATCGGTTAATTCCGAAAGCGGCGGTTCCGGCGGTGGAGTTTCACCCTCCTTGACTTCAATTTTTGGCGAACGCATTCTCTGGATTTCAGCGACAGCTTTTTCCACTTCCTCTTCGGTGACACTCACCAATTCTCTCCCTTTCATCGTGTCATCGGCAATTTTTTTATAATCGGGGAGTTTCACTTCCGGAATGACAGCCGTCTTTAAGATGAAACCGAGAGGATTTCCTTTGGCGAGTTTGGTGATGGAAACTTCCGGCCGTCCGACCGGATATAGCTTGTGCTCTTCAATCAGTTTTGGGTAAGCGTCGCTTAAAGCCATTTCGGCCATTTCTTCCAGGATGTGCATTTCCGGAACTTTCTCTAAAAATATATTTTCCGGCACGTTTCCTTTCCGAAATCCCGCTAACTCAAAATCTTTTTTTAGCGCCACAACGGCTTTTGTCCGGTATGACTCAAAAATATCTGCCGGAACTTCTCCGTCAATTTCTATTTCGGAATGCGGAATCTTCTTTAATCTGACGGATACGGGCATGGGGCCAATTCTATTGCTTGGGTTCCGTTATGGGCTTAAGTCCCTGGTCAAGAGACTGAATGCTGGTGGCCGAAAGGTCTTTTCTTATGTCGTTCAAATTGTCGGAATTGCTTTGCTTGGCAAACGAGTTTACCACTGGGTCGCCGGAGAGACCTCCTCCGGCCGGCAATATTTCGCGGGGATTCAGTTTTTCCCAGACATACAAACCGCCCACGATTATAAGAGTCACGATTATTATTATGGCGATAATAGGCCCGAAAGAAATATCTTCGTTGGGATTGTCGTCTATGCGGTTTTTTTCGTAATCCGTTTCCATATTATTGCCGGGGCAAAGCCGTTAATACATTGTTCAAAGCATCTTTGACTTCTTGGAACGATTGGGCTACCGCGTCTTTCTCCGGATTTATAAAATTTTTTTCTATCGTACGCAGATCGCTTGCCGTGCCGTTTGAATTTTTGGCCCGCGAGATTATTTTGGTGTAGGCCTCCACACTTCTTTCCCGGGCCGTTCCTATTCTCACGTTGGCCGTTTCCAGTAAAGTTTCCGCGGTGGTAGTATCCACTCCTTCTTTGTTTAAATTAAAGAGGAGCGAGCTGACGCGTTCGCTTATCCGGTCAAGGCGGTAAGCCAGGGCCTGCCAGCGGCTGTTTAAAATGTCGGCGCGGGCGGAAACTATTGAAAGAAGGCGGTCCTGGTCTTTGCTTCTTAATTTCGGTTTATCCGGGACTTGGGCCTCTGCGGATTTTGCCGCCGGAGCGGACTTTGACGAGGAAAGCGCGAAAGTGGCCGGCACCGGAGTGAAGAAAAAGACAAAAGCCAAAACGGCGGCTACCGCGGCGAGTTTTGTCTTTGCTTTAAATTCTCGGGGTTTCATAATCAGGCATTATACAGCAAAAAATATTCCGCAATAAGAGGAATGTTTTTTGTCCAAATCAAGGACCCGATTATTAAGTATTAAGTGATTCCGCTGGAATTTACCGTTCTTCCACATTTGCTCCCGCTTCGTCGCTCATTTCCACATTCTCCCCGTCGGTTGTGGCGACCTCTTCGCCCTTGGCGCTTATGATATCAATTCGCCAGCCGGTCAGTTTTGCCGCCAGCCGCACATTTTGTCCGCCCTTGCCGATGGCAAGCGAGAGCTGGTCTTCGGCCACTTCAATAGTGGCTTTGTGTTCCTCCTCGCTTATTTTGACGCTTTCCACCTTGGCCGGAGAGAGGGCATCAGCCACGAATTTTTTCGGGTCTTCCGACCATTCAATAATGTCTATCTTTTCCCCGCCCAGTTCATTGATGACGGTGGATACGCGGACGCCGCGCTGTCCTACGCATGAGCCGATAGGGTCAACATGCGAATCAGTGGACGAAACGGCAATCTTGGAGCGCGAACCGGCCTCCCTAGCGATGGCCTTAATCAAAACGACGCCGTTTGATATTTCCGGAGCTTCCATTCTGAAAAGTTCTTCAATGAATTTCGGGTGCGTGCGTGAAAGGCGTATATTGATGCCCCGCGGCGATTCTTCCACGGAATACAGATAAGCCCGGATACGCTCGTTTCTGCGGTAATGTTCGTTCGGAATCTGTTCCTCGTAGGCCAAAATGCCGGTGGTGCGGCCGAGGTCCACGAACACATTGCCCCGGTCAATGCGCTGGACGATTCCGGAGACAATTTCTCCCTCTTTTCCTTCAAATTCATCCAAAATGGAGAATTTCTCGGCTTCGCGGATGCGCTGGATAATTACCTGCTTGGCGGTTTGGGCGGCGATACGGCCAAAATCACCCTTCACCTCAAGAGGGAAGATAATTTCCTCTTCAAGCTCCACCTCCTTTTTTATCTTTCTGGCGTCGTTTAACATGATATGGTGTTCCGGATTGAAGCGGGTCCGCTCATCTTCCGGGGTTTCTTCAAACTCTTCATCCTCGGGAATTTCACGGACTAAAGTGTCGTCCACGGCGATTTTTACCTGATAGAAATCGGTTTTTCCGGAATCAACGTCAAATTTGGCGCGGATAATCTGGCCCTTTTTGCCGTAATCGCGCTTATAGGCGGCGGCCAGCGCCTGCTCTATGGCTTCAATGATTTTTTCTTTCGGTATTTTCCGCTCTTCCTCAAGCTGTTCGAGGGCGGATTTTAAAACTTTTAGGTCTAACATGAATGAATTTTAATGAGTGAAACGAATATAAAATTCTTCACCCAGCCCTCACTCCATTTAATTAATAAATTTTAATTTAGCGTTTAGTTGCTTTGTTTATTCCGCCACTACCCCCGGTTTTGCATGAAAGTGAGGGCGGGGTTATTTAAAATATATTCGTTTCACTCATTATTTTAAACAAAAAGCCCGTCGCCGACGGACCTTTATCTCTTGCAAATATACATGATTGCGGCAAAAAAGCAAGTTAGGACTATTAACAGCGCAAAATCGCCCGCTTTTTGATATAATTTATTACACGTAACAAGCAACACATAACACGTGTTAAAGTTTTACCTTTCATTTTTTGATACGTGATTCGTGGTATGTGATACGTATCTCAATGGTCATTGACGAAGCACAATTAAAAAAGTTCATTCTTGATTCTGGTCTGGTATCCCAAGCTGGTTTTGAAGCGATAGAAAAAAAGAAGAAAGGTAAAAAGCAGTCCCTCGGAGATATGCTGGTGTCCGAAGGAAAAATTTCTGAAGATGACCTCCGCCGGACTGAATCGTACATTTTAGGCATTCCTTTCGTCAGCTTGAAAGGAGAGAAGATAGATTTTGAAATTCTCTCGCTCATTCCTGAAGCCATCGCCCGAAATCACAACATTATTCCGTATCGGAAGACCAACAAGGAGCTTGAGGTGGCAATGTTGGATACTGACGACTTGGAAGCCATTGATTTTGTCAAGAAAAAAGTCGGGCTGAAAATTCTTCCGCGCTTGACCGATACGGAATCCATCCGCGGCGCGCTTCTCCAATACCGGCGAAGTTTGAAAGCTGAGTTCGATGACATTATAGAACGCGAAGCCGATTCGCTTAAAAGTATACCCCTAGGTACGGACGAAGGGGATGTGCCGGAAGGGGAACTGAAGAAACTCGCCGAGGACCTGCCGGTGGTGCGCATAGTGGATACTCTTTTAAACCACGCCATCATTCAGGACGCATCCGACATTCACATGGAACCCGAAGAAGATCAGTTTCTGGTCCGATACAGGATAGACGGTATTTTGCGCGACGCGATGATATTGCCGCGAAGCGCGGCGCCCGGGATTACCGCCCGCATCAAAGTGCTTTCCAACCTAAAACTTGACGAGAAGCGGCTTCCGCAGGACGGCCGCTTCAAAATAACCACGCAAGGGCAAAAAGTTTCGTTCCGTGTTTCCACTCTCCCGACATATTATGGAGAGAAAACGGTTATGCGCCTTCTCAAAGAGAATGCTCAAGGATTTACGCTTGAAGGTTTGGGTTTCCACGGCGAAGCGCTTGAACGCATTCACTGGGCGACCAAGCAATCAACGGGAATGTTGCTTGCCACCGGCCCGACCGGTTCCGGCAAGACAACCACGCTCTACACGATTTTGGACATTTTAAACACGCCGGACGTGAACATCTCCACCGTGGAAGACCCGATTGAATATCAAATGCCGCGGATAAACCAGACGCAGGTAAAGCCGGAAATAGGGCTTACTTTCGCCAACGGCCTGCGCTCTCTGGTTCGCCAGGACCCCGACATCATCATGGTCGGCGAGATTCGCGACAACGAGACGGCGGGCTTGGCCGTAAATGCCTCTTTGACCGGACACTTGGTTTTGTCCACGGTACACACCAACTCGGCTGCCGGCGCCATACCGCGCCTTCTTGATATGGGAGTGGAATCGTTCCTTCTCGTTTCCACCCTGGATGTCATTATTGCCCAGCGCCTCGTGCGCCGGTTGTGCGCGAGCAAGGAAGAACATGTGCTTACGGCGGCCAAACTGAAAGCGCTGGCTAAAAGCGTTGACCTGGAGCGCGTACTCGCATTTTTGAAAGAGGAAAAAATTGTTCATGAAAATGATACATGGGAAAAGATACCCTTTTATTCTCCCAAGAAATCGGCGGAGTGCGAAGACGGCTACAGCGGCCGTGTCGGCATACATGAGGTTTTAAAAGTAACATCTTCAATCAAAGAACTCCTCTTAAAAGGCGCTTCGTCGGATGCTATTGAAGCACAGGCGACAAAAGAAGGCATGACCACGATGCTTGAAGATGGAATTTTTCTCGCCGTGCAGGGAATTACGACGATTGAAGAAGTTCTCCGCGTTG
>CAYISF010000040.1:0-5429 GCA_964366065.1 uncultured Candidatus Saccharibacteria bacterium
ACTGGCTCATAATTCTCTGATTGTATCACAGATGCTATAATGAAAAAGTTGATTTTGAATTTTTACTAAAAACTGTTAACTGAAAACTACCCTTATGACTTTACACGAACAAATCAAAGGAGCTCTGAAAGAAGCGATGCTCGCCAAAGACGAGGTCCGGCTACGCACCGTTCGCGGCCTGCTTACCGCGTTCGTCAATGAATTGGTGGCCAAAAAAATGAAACCGGACGGGGTACTTCCCGACGAGGATGCTCTTTCCGTCATAAAGCGCTCCGTCAAACAGCGCAAGGACTCCATAGAACAATTTACTAAAGGCGGACGAACCGACCTCGCAGAAAACGAACAGAAAGAACTCACAATTTTGGAAAAGTATCTCCCGGAAACAATGTCCCAAGACCAGATTCGCCCCATCGCGCAGGCCAAGATGCAAGAACTCGGTATTACCGACCTGCCCGACGGTCAGGCGGGAAAATCAAAAGTGGGAATGCTTATGGGCGCGCTTTCAAAGGAACTGAAGGATCAGGCCGAGGGCGCGGATATAAAAGCGGTGGTTGACGAACTCCTTAAATAGCGGTCGCTTGCCCCGTAGTGATTTGCTAGCGGGCAAATCTACTACTGGGGTGGATGAACTTTTGCCGTAACGGTTGACCCCAGTAGTAGAACCTCGTCAGACTTGGTTCACTACGGGGTTACACCCGGTAGTGAATTTGGCAATACGCGAAGCGTGTAAACCATATTAATGGCTTACTTTGCCAAAATCTACTACCTGGTTGATTTTTTACATAAAATGTTGTAGAAAAGGACCAGTAACAAAACTGGTCTTTTCATTAGAGCAAAAAGGAGAAACGATGGATTACGACGAACAGATTATGCTGTGGGACAAACTGTTTGACGGAGAATGGGCGGAGATAATTGTCGCTACCGTTTCCCCCGCCGGAAGGCAGATAATCGGCTGTCTTATCCCCATGGACGATAAAATATCCGGCGAGGTGAGCGTATTGGCTGAAGAATACAATGAGGAAGAGCAAGTGGACGTGGCCATTGTGACAAAGCCGTTCGGAAAGAGAAACAGGCCATGTTTAAGCTTGGTCCACCATTTTTCCGGCATCCATTTGTCGCAGGTTGAACTTGCCCACGCCGCCCAAAACCTGCGCAATCAAGTTTTCCTTTTAACCGGTATGCCGGTAATGCTGACAAGGCGCATAAGCCAAAAAGCGGCTCTGGCTCGGCTTACTTAGGCATTAGTCACAGTTTAAAATCGGCGCCGCAGGGTGCCGATTTTTTATTGTATATGCGGGTTATTTTTACTTGACAAAAGTTAATTTTCATGTATGATAGTAAATAATATTGTACATGGAGGTGTTAAATGGACATCCAAAAGCTTGCGACGGACGCCGCTAACTGGAAACGGGAAAGCGGAAAAAGTATGCCGACTGCAGTAGATGATGTGTTAAAGCGGTACAGCTTTACAAAAACTCAGTACAGCGAAACACGCGAAGCGGTTTTACGGGAATGCGGCCTGCGGGGCGGCAGGAAATCTCTCGGAACAAAAAGAATTCCGAGACAACTGCGGCTTCAATTCCGTTAGACCTAATCCAGTACGGGAGCAGAAATGCTCCCGTTTTTATTTATCTTTTTTTAAAACGAATCGATACGGTTTCTTCGCCCACTCTGCGGCGTAACGAATACCGATGCGTGGGGTACGCAGAATATCTTTTTTTAATACTTTTACTCCCCTATCCTCTATCCATAACCCAGATCTGGGCGACGTTATTTTATTATTTAATTTCTTATCAATTTTTAGGAATTTTGTTAATTTCGCCGGACCGTTAATCTCACCAGCGGCGCGGATTAAAACCGCCGCCGGATAATCCTTTTTGCCAACGACAATATTCAACATCCAGTGCATGCCGTAGGTGAAATAGACATACCAATAACCGGCCGGACCGAACATTACATAGTTCCGCTCGGTTTTACCGCGATGCGCGTGCGAGGCCTTGTCCTTAAATCCGTCATAGGCCTCGGTTTCGGTAATCATAAGCGCCACTTCCCGCTTCCCTATTTTCCGTACCAAAAACTTCCCAAGAAGCGCCCGGGCAATCTCTATGCCGGGTTTATCAAAAAACCCCTGCTTTAACACTTTTCTCATTTACCTTGCTAACGCCTTAGTTCCCAAGGATCAAAGAAAGGGAGAGCGACGCCACCCAAAAGACTTCGTGTAAAACTTCTGATTTGGGATGTGGTTTCTCTCGGTGGATTATTAAGACATATCTGTAGTTCCTGTGTTTCTGTCCATCCGCACTGCCCGTTTGCTTGGCGCTCGCACCTTGCTGTTTTATAGCAGGCGTATTCAGCGCGATATTCGCATGTGGTTATCACACTAGGGTCATCAGAGCAAATTTGTCCGGAACACCCTCCTTTGTAGCATCCTTTCTGGCTTGGATTTAGGTTAGAGGAAGGCGTAGGAGCCGGAAATGGCAGCGGAGTTTCTCCTTCAAATTCCGGAGGTCGTGTGAAATTTCCATCGGGAGCAATTCCTGGCCGTGTTTTCCCAAATTCTGCAGAACATAATTGTAATACTTGTTCAACTTCCGGGGTCGGACGGCCACTCTTAAACTGGTCCAATGCTTCTTGGCCAAGCTTTTCTTTAAGACAGGCCTCCACTTCGGGTGACATCCCGCGCCCCGGAATACCCGGAATACCTTGGTGTTTATCATCCCCTTCAATGGGCGGCCCTATTAAGCGCGGTTTCTCTGGGCGGAATTGTTCAAAACAAGCGTGCATTTTTTCACTAAGTTCCGGGGTCGGCTTTGACGCCCCAGATTCCAGTTTTTCAAATTCATCCCCTAATCTTTCTTTCAGACATGAAGCAACTTCCCTAGGCGCGCTTCGCAAGAATCCTTGTAGTTTTTCCGCTCCCTGCCCTTGGTCTCCGCCGAATCCTTGGCCAGTCCTACGTTCCCCGCCGCCAAAACCTCCTTGTTCAAACCGCATTTGCTCAAAACATACGCGGAATGTATCCCCTGTCTCCGGCGTCGGTTCGGTCTTTCCGGAACTAATACTTTCATAGGTATCGCCTAATTTTTCCTTAAGACAGGCGCGCGTGCCCTCTGGCGCCTCTTCAAATACTTTTTTGGGGTCATGGCGCCCGCCGAATTTTTCAAAACACCCTCGCATTCTTTCCCCGACATCAGGACCGGGGACTAATTTCCCCGATTGTATGTCTTCAATAATTGAGGGGCCGAGCGTGGTTCCCAGGCATTCTTTTACTTCCGGTGGCGTATTCTCAAGCCCTTGGCGCATACGAACCCAGCCCTCTTTCATTCGTTTCAATTCTTCTTTAGGAATTAATCCATTTTCTTCGGCAAATTTAAAGCACGTTTCTCGATTGGCTTCATCATTGCAATATGCATGACAGGATTCCGGAGAATTGCATCCGCCGGGACCTTTGCCTTGGAACTTTTTAATGCGCTCCGCTTCATCTTTCCCGATAAAACCGACGCGCTGGCCAAAGGCCGTACATTCTTCAAAATGGCCTGCGGTGCGGCAATAGGCCATACATTCATTTTTATTTTTACAGCCCCCCGGTGTTTCGCCTTTCTGTGCAAGCTCGCTTAATTTTTTAAATTGTTCCGGAGTTGGTATTCTTCCTTCGCCGTCGGAACCGCTTTCATCACCACGCGCTTGCGCAATGCCTGCTTTTTCTGCAAAAGCAAAACATTCTTCGGCATGGCTAAAATCACCGCAATATGCCTGACAGGTTGCCCGCGAAGTGCACCCACCCGGCATTTTACCTCCGCTCTTTAAAAAACTGGCAATCTTTTTCCCTTGCTCATACTCTTGACCTTTGAAATTGTGCTCCCCGGCGAACTGCACGCATTCATCCATATTTGAAAGTTCTCCACAGTAGGCCTTACATGTTGCCGGTGAATTGCATCCGCCGGGACCGCCTCCCGCCTTCACCTGTAGAGCAAACTTCTCGGAACGCGCTATCTCTTCTCCATTCATGAGACCATGAGTTTTTGCAAACGCAATACAAGCTTCCATGTTCTCGCCGCTATCGCAGTATGAACGGCAGGATTCTTTGCTATCGCAATTTCCAAGTTCTGCTACGGGAAAGGTAATGCCAGCAATTTCTCGATCGGCACTACTATCTTCGTTTTGGGCAAAGGCAACGGCGCTAATAATCATTCCGCCCGCGAAGATAAGCGCGACAAGGACACTTGTCTCAATTTTTTGCATCAATGAATTCATATAGTTTGAAAAAGCAGATTATTGAAATGGATTTTTATAGGCATCATTGATTGGGTTTGCTATCGGGGTTTGGGAAGGCAGTTTGTCGCTAAGCGGGTCATTTGCTTTTTCATACAGTTCACCTCCCAAACTCTTGGTAGTAGAAGCCGAGGTAGTAGGTGCTTCTGTTTTAGGTCCCATAATACGAGTTTTGCTCATATACAACATCCCAAGAACAATGAGGAGAATGACGATTCCCCCGATAATCAGCAGTCGTTTATTATTTTCTGGGAGCATATTAAAGAGATTGCACTTTTAATACTTAAATTATAGCAAGGAAGTCAAAATATAATATAAAGTTATACCCATCCTTTCTCTATCGGCTTATTCGCACGAATTAGACCATATAACTATATAGTTTGTATAATTGTATTGAACATCAGATTGAAAATATCTTGAGCCAAATCTTTGACAAAAGACCGTAGTTCATGTACTCTTTCCATTAGTTCAGTGTTTTGCTGGGGCGGCTAGGCCAAAAGGTGCTCGCGCGCATCTTGCGAAAGCTAGGTTCTTGATTGGTGAGTAGTAACAAGGTGCCCCGAAAACAAAACCTCTGCGGGACTCCTCCTTCCCCCTATGTTTTGCTTACCTCGGTATCTTATCTTCGCCAATGCTCGTTGCCGCCGGGGGAATGGACGCCCCTTTTTCCAGACGAGCATAAAGAGCTATAAGCGCCACAGGCGCTCCGGAAACGGAGCGCCTGTTCTTTTGTAAAACTCCAAATAGTAACGCCGCTCCGGAGAGCGGCGTTTTGGGCTGGGGATTATTGATCGTTGCCGTTTTTTATTTCTCGCCGGCGATTTTCTACCGCCGACAGGTCTATGAAAAAACCGACGATTATGTAAACGGCAAATATTGCGGAGACGATAACCCCGGCAGCTTTCAAAAGGTCCATAGTCCCTCCTCAGAGGTTTGTGTTCAGCTGCTTTTTATTGTAAAATAAAATTCGTTTTTAAGCAAACGGCTAATCCCGCCTTTGGCGGGACTACCAGAAGTGTTTTAGGCTAAAACAATTTCTAAAGAAATTGTTCGCCCGAACATTCGTAAACGAATGTTCTAGGGGCCCTATCGTCTAATGGTCAGGACCCATGTAGTAGAGAGTACTCACTACAGGGCAGGCGTGAGCTTCCCTGCCC
>CAYISF010000041.1:0-4992 GCA_964366065.1 uncultured Candidatus Saccharibacteria bacterium
GCGACCACCGATATCTACACTCTTTCCCTACACGACGCTCTTCCGATCTCTTTGGTTCGGGGGGCACGGGGCTTAGTGTTGATTCTTCCGGCAACGTCGGCATCGGGACGACGGGACCAGGGTATAAATTAGATGTGCAAGATGCTACTGCCGGAAGAATATATTTGAAGTCAACCGGAGCGGATTCTGTAGCGACTTATTATTTGGTAAATGATGCGGCACAGTATGAATTTAGCATTCGTGGCGATAGTTCCGATGCGTTTTGGTTAAACGGCCCAGGCGGTGGAAGTGGAATTATAAAAGTATCAACAACTGCGACGAACAATTCGTTAGTATTAACAAATGACAACGTCGGCATCGGGACAACGAATCCGGGGGCGAAATTAGAAGTATATGACGGTGATTTGCATATAAACAGGGCAAGTGGAGCTTCTGTCCTGAGATTCCAGCAGGCAGGTGATAGCAAATGGGGAATACTGCAAAATTACGGTTCAACAGATGGGATAGGGTTTTATAGTTACAAAGCCATAACGCCAGGGGTAAAATTGGAAATTACGAAAGAAGGCAACGTCGGTATCGGGACGGCGGCGCCGGGGTATTCTCTGGATGTACAAGCAGCCGCTGCCTCTCTTCAAGTTAGATCAACCACTGGCACAAATATTGCTTACCAACGTTTTGTGAATACGGCTGGAAACTTCTTTATAGGCCAGGAAAACAGCGCTGGCGGAAGCTTACTTACAGGGGACACAGCCTATGCCGCTGTGTTAACTAATGATGGTGCTTATCCTATGCAGTTTGGCACCAACAATGCTGTTAGGATGACAATTTTAAGCGGCGGCAACGTCGGTATCGGGACGACAAATCCGACCGAGAAACTCCACGTCTCCGGCAACCTACTGATTACGGGCAATTCCACTACCACCAACGCCACCACCACCAGCTTCTACTCGGACGTGTTAAGGGCGGGAAGCTTCGACACCTCCAATGTTACCGCGATAAATTCAACTACCACCAACGCCACCACCACCAACCTGTTTTCCACCAATGCTTCTTCTACAAATCTTTTCTCAACCAACTTCAATCTCGGCACAGGTTCAGCCGGTTTCCTCACCGCCGGCAACCTACTTCTCACCGGCTCTACCACTCTCCAGAACTTTACTTTCTTAAACGCCACCGGCACCTCCGCCACCACCACTAATTTCTTCTCCACCACCGCAAGCTCGACCAATCTCTTTTCCTCGCTTCTCTCTGTTGGGGGCACACAAGGCCTGAACGTCATTGCCGGAGGTAACGTTGGCATCGGGACGACGGAGCCGGGAGATAAATTGACAATTCAGGGTGGGTTTATTACTCATTATGCAAATGCCACTGTTGCTCAATGGGGTGGATTAAGAATGGAAAATGATAGTTCCGATTACTCTATTGATTTTCGGTCGGGGAGAAATACTTCTGGGGGTGATTTCGTTTTTTATACTGGAGCAAGACCAGACTCGGCTGATGGAGCGTGGGGTAACGGCACAGAAAGATTTAGAATATCAAATTCGGTTGGTAAAGTCGGAGATGTTACGATGGGGATAAACGGCGGCAACGTCGGCATCGGGACGACGAATCCGACTGAAAAACTTCATGTTTCCGGCAATCTGCTCGTGTCCGGCAATTCCACTACCACCAACGCCACCACCACCAGCTTCTACTCGGACGTGTTAAGGGCGGGAAGCTTCGACACCTCCAATGTTACCGCGATAAATTCAACTACCACCAACGCCACCACCACCAACCTGTTTTCCACCAATGCTTCTTCTACAAATCTTTTCTCAACCAACTTCAATCTCGGCACAGGTTCAGCCGGTTTCCTCACCGCCGGCAACCTACTTCTCACCGGCTCCACCACTCTCCAGAACTTTACTTTCTTAAACGCCACCGGCACTGCCGCCACCACCACCAACTTTTTCTCCACCACCTCTTCTTCCACCAACCTTTTCTCCACCAACTTCAATCTCGGCACAGGTTCAGCCGGTTCTCTCTCGGTCACTTCTCTCACTTCCGGCCGCGTACCCTTCGCTTCGACCAACGGTCTTCTCACCGATTCTTCTCTGCTCACTTTCGATTCTTCCGTCGGCCGTCTTACCACCACTTACGCTTCCACCACAGCTATCACTTCCTCCGGTTCCGCTTACTTTGCCACTATTGGCGGCAACGTCGGCATCGGGACGACAGACCCTGGGGCGAAGTTACATATTTTAACTAATAACGCCGATGATTCTGGCGGCATTAGACTGGAAAGAACTTCAGCCACGTCAGGTAGATATAACGAATACATTTCTTCTTCAGGTGATTTGACTTTCAGCGAGACTGCAGTGGGCACAAGACTTACTTTACAGAAAACTACCGGCAACGTCGGCATCGGGACGACGAATCCGGGGACAAAATTATCACTTGGGATTCAAGCACAAGATGTCGCAAATTCTAAAATAGCCGTTTATGACGCAACTGGTTATTTTTATGGTATGGGCTTATCGAAACTTGGAACGGAATATGGTTTGGGTTTATACGCAAGCAAATTAATTACTGGTGGGATTCCAGATTTGTTTATTGCAGAGAGCGGCAACGTCGGCATCGGGACGACGGGGCCGGGATATAAGTTAGAGGTTGCTGGCAATATAGCCATAAAAAATAGTGGCAGTTCCTATATTCTTTCTGATGGAACAACATTATTTGGTTATATGACAAGCCAATATGCGGTGGAAGGTTCTGGGGCATTAGATACATTTCTGATTGGCTCCGCTAATGGCAAGCCGCTTATCGTTCGTTCTCCCACGTCTCAACCGATTTCAATCAAACAAGGGACGGTAACGTCAATGTATTTTGATACAAACGGCAACGTCGGCATCGGTCTTACCAATCCAACCGAGAAACTCCACGTCTCCGGCAACCTGCTGGTTACTGGCAATTCGACGACGACGAACGCCACCACTACCACACTCTTCTCCACTACCGCGAGCTCGACCAATCTCTTCTCAACCAACTTCAATCTCGGCACGGGTTCAGCCGGTTCTCTCTCGGTCACTTCTCTCACTTCCGGCCGCGTACCCTTCGCTTCGACCAACGGTCTTCTCACCGATTCTTCTCTGCTCACTTTCGATTCTTCCGTCGGCCGTCTTACCACCACTTACGCCTCTACTACTGCCATTACCTCCTCTGGCTCTGCCTACTTCGCGACATCTGCCGGAAACGTCGGCATTGGGACGACGAATCCGCTGGCAAAATTAGTAGTAAGGGGAGCGGCTGATGATAATTTATGGGTGCGCTCAAATGGTGAATTGTCTCTTACTGCTCTAAATGATGCTGGTGACACTTTTACGCCAATGTATCTTGAAGCATCAAAGTTTTATTTAGGAACGGGCAACGTCGGCATCGGGACGACGGTACCTACTGGCAATCTTTCGGTTTCCGGTTCAAGCGGACAGTATACAATTACTGCGACAAGCACTGTAGCATCAGCGGGAAATTCTTATGGTCTATTTATAGCCGCGGGCCGTAACACCAGCGATTACTCCGTGCGTGTTCGTGGTGGCGATAATACTACCGAATATTTTTCCATAAGAGGTGACGGCAACGTCGGCATCGGGACGACGGGGCCGGGATATAAGTTAGAGGTTGATACCAATACTGGTTCAGCAAGTACAATCCCAGCTTTCTTCAGAAATTCTGGAGAAAGTAACACTTACTATACTGACATTATGGTTGGCAGAGAAGCTTCAGCGGCAAACGCTTTAGTTCTCGGCCATCAATATGCATCGGCAGACAATTCCGACGTCGGCTTTATCAATATGTATGGAGATACAATAGGAACAGGACTATCGATTAAATACGGTGGCAACGTCGGCATTGGGACGACGACGCCTACCGTCAAGTTTTCTGTCGGTGGCGCGGCCGGAGACACGACCGGGCACGGCTACTTTACCGGCGGACTCGGAGTCGGTGTCGCCACCACTACCTCTGGCGTTCTAGAAACTTCCGGCAACGTCTATGTCGGCGGAGCTCTCACGGTTGTCGGCTCACTCACTTCCTCCATCACCAACGGACAAATCCAGTTCCTGGCCGTGCCAACCGGCACGGGCATCGGCCAGGGCTCTGTTTATCTCAATCCGGTCTCCGCCGGCACCAACAACGTCCTCATGGGCTTTGCGGTCAACGGCACCGAGAAGGCGAGAATAGACGCCGAAGGCGACATGCAGATTACCGGCCTCTTCAATTCCACCAATACTTCCGGCACGAATTCCCTTTCCGGCTCGCTCCAAGTGGACAACAACACTACGCTCGGCTCGAGTAACGCCGATACAGTAACTGTTAACTCCACTTTCTCCTCCAGCCTCATCCCTACAACCGACAATACATATAATCTCGGCACCGTCGCCAAGCGCTGGGCATCATTCTACGCGACCAACGCCTACTTCGACTCCATCACCACTTCGAGCTCGACTGAAGCGGCATTCATCATCAACAGCGACAATGCCACGGCGGACACCGAAGATGCTTCGCTTCAGTTCGAACGCGGCACGGAGACGCCGAACGCCATACTCAAGTGGGATTCCGCGAATGACCGCTTTGAGTTCAACGACTTCGCGGTAAAACTTTTAAATAAGCTCATCGTCGGAGGCACAGCCTCGTCCTCGTTCGCCGGGCCTCTCTGGGCGACTGGCACTTCGCAAGGCACGGGACTTCGAGACGCAACGCTTTATGTCAATCCTTCTTCCGGCTCTGCCAATTACTCGCTCTTTTCCGTGGGAGTTAATGATGTCGAGCGATTCCGCGTGGATGCCGAAGGCGACACGACAATTCAAGCCTCACTGGCTATAGAGAACGACCTTTCCGATATTTCACAGGATACTCTGACCATAAATGATGACTTAAAAATCACAGGCAACGACATTAAAGATTCCGGCGACACCCCTCGACTAACGCTCGGGGCAAGCAACACTATTACCGGCG
>CAYISF010000042.1:0-4791 GCA_964366065.1 uncultured Candidatus Saccharibacteria bacterium
GATATTGATTGAAGGCAACGCCATTCAGGTGCACCCGCTCGTATGCTCGGCGTTCAACGCCGACTTTGACGGCGACCAAATGGCCGTTCATGTGCCGCTCTCGGAAGAGGCCCAAGCCGAAGCCCGCGAGCTCATGGCCGCGGACAAAAATATTCTTAAACCGGGTAACGGTGAACCGGTTGTTTCCGCCAAGCTTCTTGATATTTTACTCGGTTGCTACTGGATGACGGCTATCGTGGAAGGGGACAGAGGTACGGACAAGTATTTCTCAAGTCCGAACGCGGCTATTACCACTTACGATTTCGGAGAACTCGGTTTTCGCGCCAAGATACATGTAATGGGCACGGATAGCCCGAAATATTCTAAATTTGAAGGCAAGATTTTTGAGACCTCTGTCGGCCGGCTCCTCTTCAATTCGATTCTTCCTAATGATTTTCCATACATAAACAGCGAGATAAACATGAAGCGCATGCAGTCGCTGGTGGACAATCTCATAGCCCATTATGGCATGGATAAAATTCCGGCCATTATGGATAAGATTAAAGATTTCGGCTACAAATACGCGACTGTTTCCGGCACTACCTGGGGGCTTGATGACGTTAAGGTGCACCCCAAAAAAGGAGAGGTTATATCCCTGGGGCGGAAAGCAGCAGAGGAAGTGCTTAGCCAATACAACGACGGACTTCTTTCGGAAGAAGAGCGTTACAGGCAGACGCTTGAGATTTGGCAGGACATTATTTCCAAAATTGAAAAACTCGTGCCTGAAACGCTGGAGAAGCACAGTTCGGTTTATGACCTCATCAATTCCGGAGCGCGCGCTTCCGTGAAGCAGGTTTCGCAAATGTCCGGGATGAAGGGGCTTATCATCAACACATCCAGCCGCACCATTGATTTTCCTATCGTGCCGTCGTATAAAGAAGGCCTTTCTCCGATTGAATACTTCATTACCACTCACGGCGCGAGAAAAGGCCTTGCCGACACGGCTTTGAATACCGCCAAGGCCGGATATCTCACGCGCCGATTGGTTGACGTGGCGCAGGATGCCGTTATCACGGAGAAAGATTGCGGTACCCGCGAAGGCAAACTTATCAAGAAAGAAAGCTTCTCCGGCATTGAAGTGCCGATATCCAAAGCCATTCGTGGCCGCGTACTCGCGGCCGAAACTAAAGACAAGGAAGGCAAGATGCTTTTTAAACGCGGCCACCTTCTCTCCAAGGATGACGCGCAGGCGGTCGAAAGCGCCGGCGTAACCGAAGTCGAAGTACGCTCGCCACTTACCTGCAAGACCCTCCATGGAATCTGCAGTATTTGTTACGGGCTGGATCTTGGACGGAATAAACTCGTTCAAATGGGTGAAGCCATAGGAATAGTCGCGGCGCAAGCCATCGGCGAACCGGGCACCCAGCTTACTATGCGCACTTTCCACCAAGGGGGAGTGGCCGGCGTGGACATTACCATGGGGCTCCCGCGCGTTGAGGAAATTTTTGAACGCCGCATGCCGAAAAATCCGGCCATTATCGCTACAGTTTCGGGCGAAGTGATTGAAATCCGCGAAGACGGCAAAGATAAAATTGTGAAAATTCTTGCCGACCCCGCCAGCGTGAAAAAAGGCAAATCAAACGAAATTGAATTTATCCTGCCGTATCGCCGCACTCCGCTTGTCAAAGCGGGCGACAAGATAAATAAAGGCGACCTGCTTTCCGACGGTTCAGTCGACCTATCCGAACTTTTCAAATATGCCGGAAAAGAAGCGGCCGAAGAATACATAATCAAGGAAATAAACAACGTATATGAATTGCAGGGAGCTTCCATTTCACGTAAGCATATTGAAGTTATCATCCGCCAGATGTTTTCGCGCCGGAAGATTACGCATTCGGGCGACTCTAATTTATCAAACGGCGATATCGTGGAAAATCTGGTACTTGAACGCGAGAATGAACGGATAAGAGCGGACGGCGGAGAGGAAGCCAAGGCAAACCCTCTTATTTTGGGTATCTCCGAAGTGTCTCTTTCCACCAAGAGCTGGCTTTCCGCCGCGTCGTTTCAAAATACGACCCGCGTACTCATCAACACCGCCGTGCGCGGCGGAATAGATGACCTCCGCGGACTGAAGGAAAACGTCATCCTTGGCCGCCTGATTCCGGCGGGAACCGGTTTTCGGGGAAAGCAGGACTCTTCTTTGAAAGAAGAAGAGGGAGAGGAGGAGTAAAAAATCAGCTTTCAAGGTTTAGCGTTTAGGGTATAGGGGAACAATATTTTTGCTATACGCTATACGCTATACGTTATACGCTATACACTATACGCTATGCAAACATCGCCCGTGGACCAGATTAAAGAGCGGCTTACCATAGCCCAAGTGGTCGGTTCATACGTTAAGTTAGAGAGGGCGGGAGCAAACTTTAAGGCGCGTTGTCCGTTCCACAACGAAAAGACACCATCATTCTTTGTGTCACCGGCGCGAGGGTCGTATCATTGTTTCGGCTGCAACCGCGGAGGCGACATATTCACTTTCGTGGAGGAGATAGAAGGAGTGCAATTTCAGGACGCGCTCAAGATTTTGGCGGATCGCGCGGGTGTCGCGCTCCGCTTTGTTGACCCGAAAGTGAAAAGCGAATACGACAAGCTTTATTCGCTTATGGAGACGGCAGTTGCGTATTACGAAGAGGGTTTGCGTGAAAATAATGAGGCGCTTTTGTACCTTAAAAATCGCGGGCTTACTGATAAAACTATTTTTTCGTGGCGGCTCGGTTTTGCCAAAGAAAGCTGGAGCGGCCTTTATGACACGCTTCAAAAAAAAGGATACAGCGACACTGACATAGACAAGGCGGGGTTTATTGTTTCCGGCACGCGCGGCTACTTTGACCGTTTCCGCTCGCGCATAATGTTTCCGCTCGCAAATTCAAGTGGGAAAATAGTCGGTTTCTCCGGCCGCATATTCTTGCCGTACGATAAAGCTAAGGAAAAAGAACTTGCCAAATACGTAAATAGCCCTGACACCGTGCTCTACAACAAATCGCGCATTCTCTACGGCTACGACAAGGCGAAATCCGAAATGATGCGCGAAAATTCCTGCGTTCTGGTGGAAGGCCAGATGGACTTGCTTATGTCCCATCAGTCAGGCGTTGCCAACACCGTGGCGCTTTCCGGTACCGCGCTCACCGAAGACCATCTTCGGATGATAAAGCGGTTTGCCGACAATCTGGTGCTCGCCCTTGATTCGGACGATGCCGGTTTTGCCGCATCCGAGCGGTCTTGGCGGCTTGCTATTTCACTCGGACTTGATGTCCGCGTGGCCAATCTCCCGAAAGGATTGGACCCGGCCATATTCGCCCAAAAAGACCCGGATGGCTGGAAGACAGCGCTTAAAAATGCCAAGCATATCATTGAATATCTATTGCAAGGACTCAAGGAGAGGAACTTGGATAAACGGGTGTTTCGTTTGGAAGTGGGGAAGCGGGTGCTCCCGTATGTCGCCGAAATCGGCAATAAAATAGACCAGGCGCATTTTGTGGCGAATATTTCAAGCGAGATTGGGCTAGGCGAAGAGCACGTCTGGGAGGAAATATCGAAACTAAAGCGCAATTCTGGCGCGGCTACGGCAAGAGAGAGCGAGAAGCATCCGAGTTTCAAAAGAAAAGATGTTATTATTCGGAAAATCGCCGGCATCATTCTTTGGAGGAAAGGCCTTCGAAAGACGGGGAAAGAAGAGGAAAAGGAACCGCCAATAAATATTCCGAAAGCGAAAAATAATTACGAAAGGATAGCCAAAGAGTACGGACTCCCGCCGCTTTCAGAAATAAAAAACACCGAAGAGCTGGTTTTTGAATCCGAAGTGTACTATACCGGCCACGAGCATTTGGAGCGCGAACTCGCCGAACTTTTCCGGAATTTGGAACAAGAGCTTCTGGAGGAGCGGTTCGGCGAAGCGATACTTGCGCTTGGAATCGCCGAAAAATCCGGCGAAAACGAACAGGCAACCAAACTTTTAAAAAAGTGCCAGGAAATTTCAAAAAAAATAAATGATATTAAAATGCACGCGGCCTAATTTTTAAATTTTCAATATTTTAATTTTTTAATCTAATAATTATGCCAAAAAAGAAACAAAAAAAAGCAAAGAAAGGGGTAAAGAAATCGTTGCGGCACAGGGCTTTAAAAGGCAAACATAAAAAGGTCGCCTCTAAGGCGGTCAAGCCGAAGAAGACCAAACGCGTGATGCTTCTGGAGGAGGCCGATAAGCTGGTGCGGAAAGGCAAAGACCGCGGTTTTATCACCTACGACGAAATCTTAAAGTCGTTTCCGAACATTGAGAACAACGTTCTTTTTTTGGAGGAACTTTATGAGCGCCTGAATGTCGCTGGAGTTGACGTGCTTGAAGGCGGGAATCTGCTTGATTTGGACGCCGCCCTGGTTGTCGGGAAGACCGGCCGCGAAAGTTCCACTTACGATTCCATTCAGATGTATTTGAAGGAAATCGGCCAGTACCCGCTTATTTCCGGGAACCAAGAAAAAGAATTTGCCAAACGGATTGAGAAGGGCGACAAGGAAGCCAAGAATTTGCTCGCCCGGGCCAACCTCCGCCTCGTCGTCTCCATCGCCAAGAAATTCGTCGGGCGCAGTTCCGACCTCACTCTTTTGGACTTTATTCAGGAAGGAAATCTCGGTCTCTTTAAGGCTGTCGATAAATTCGACTGGACCAAGGGCTATAAATTCTCGACTTATGCCACCTGGTGGATTCGCCAGGCCATTACCCGCGCCTTGGCTGACCAGTCTCGAACCATTCGCGTGAGATCG
>CAYISF010000043.1:0-4340 GCA_964366065.1 uncultured Candidatus Saccharibacteria bacterium
GCGCATTTTATAACCGCGCCGGGAAAATATTTGGGATGAATATCTTTTTTCATACTTTTTGATGTTATCATGACGAATCGCTATTTGCAACCTCACCCAACTTTTCTCCACAAGGAGAAAAGTTCGCTTCGCTCGGCACCCCTCTCCTAATTAGGAGAGGGGTCGGGGGTGAGGCAGGGTTATCCACATCTACATAAAGGGCAATTGGTGTTAGAATATACTCATGCCGCCAGAGACATCAGGCACAAGTCCGATAGCGGACTTTAACGGAAAATCAGGGAAAAAGGGCGTGATAATCGCCGTCGTTGTTGTTTTGATTTTGGCGGTTGCCGCAGGTGTTGCCGCCTATTTTGTTTTTAAATGGAAAAAGCAACAGGCGCCACCCGAGGATATCGTGAAAAAGCAGATGGAAGAACTTGACGCTCTGCGGAATCAAACCAATCCCCAGCCGTTAACCGCAGAAGAATTAAAAAAACAATCACAGGAACTAAGCGCGGTGCGGAAAGAATATGACGGGGCGAAACCGAAACCGCTGACTCAAGAGCAAATAAACGCGCAATTAGAGGATTTAAATAAATTAAGGTCGCAATAAATAAGTAATTAGTAGTTAGTAATCAGTAATTAGTAAATATGCAAACAATTAAACAATCTATCTTAACGGTAATAATTTGCCTCGCGGTGGTTGCCGGAGTGAGTATGGTTTCCGCGTGGACAGGCCCGACGCAAACGGCGCCTGGCGGCAACACGCCGGAGCCGATAAACGTCAGCGCGACCTCGCAATATAAAACTGGAGCGTTTGGCGTGGGCGGATTATTCCAAACATATGGGCAAACCCTTCTCGCCACATTAAGCGGCAACGTCGGCATCGGGACGACTGCGCCGGCGACAGCGTTAGACGTAGTTGGCAATATACAATCACAAAAGATGGATATAAATTCAAGAAATGGATTAATATTAAGAAATCCAAACGGATTTGCCGCTGTTTATACCGGCGGAGCTCTCGGTAATGGATTAGGTTTTTATGTAAATTCGGATGAAACTAACGCTCGAATGGTAATACATGGCGCTTCAGGCAATGTCGGCATCGGGGTAACGAATCCGACCGAGCATATAGACGCGGCGGGTTACGTCAAAGGCCGAACAGGCCTTTGTATCGGCAACGATTGTCGAGCAAGTTGGCCGGCGGGGGGAGAACCTAATAGGTTTGGAGGAATTTATACCGTAACCTATGCGGGAAATTGCTACGCAGGCAATCCGTTAACCGGTAATGCTTGCAGTTGCCCGGGTGGTTATACTGCTTACCTTTTTTCTGCTGGATATATTTGCGAGGGAGAAAGTTGTCCAGGAATAAGAGGCCAATCTTTTCAGTGCGTAAAATAATAAGTAAATGAACAAGAAGGTAATTTTATTCCTAGTAAGCGCCGTTGCGGTCTTTTGCCGTTTGAAGTAGAAAGTGAAAAATTATGGATATAGAAACAAAACAAGAATTTGAAAAGATTGGAAAAGAATTTGAGAAAAAATTCGATAATTTTGCCGTGATGGTCCAGAAAGGTTTTGATGGTGTTGATAAGAGATTTGATAAGATAGAGGCGCAGATCGAAGATATCAAAGAAGAAATCCGGCAAATGCGCGCAGAAATAAAGCAAATCTGGAACAAGCTTGAAGAAATTGAACAAAAATTAGAAAATATTTCACAAGTGTCAAAAGAAGACATTGACGCCATAGCTGGTGATGTTTTTGGCTTAAAAAAGAAAGTCGAATTTTTAGAAAATCAAATAAAAGGCATGCAGAAGGTGTAGGAATATGCATAAAAAAACAATTTTATTTTTAGGCGTTGCAGTTGCGGTTTTGTTTTTGACAAATGCCGTTTTCGGGCCGGTAAGTATTACCAAAGCCGCAAATTCTCCCGTCACCGGCTACGCTTGGAGTGATAACATCGGCTGGATACAAATGAATCCGGCTTTTGGTGGCGCGCAGGTTGACGATATAACGGGGATTTTTTCCGGCTACGCATGGAGTGATAACATCGGCTGGATTAATTTCGCGCCAGCGAGCGGGTTTCCCGAAACGCCAAATGAAAGCGCGAAGCTAAATCTTTCCACCGGCCAGATTACCGGCTGGGTGAAGGCATTGGCCGCAAGCGGAAGCGGCGGCTGGGACGGATGGATAAAAATGAGAGGCGGAACGGGGAGCACGATAATTTGCCCTTCCGGTTATATTTACAATCAAGTCACATTAAAATGCGAAAGTAACTTTACTTATATTTGCCCTTCCGGATACACTTACAACTCTTCAAACGATAAATGCGAAAATAATCCGGTTTGCCCTTCCGGCGGTTCTTATAATACAACAAATAACAGATGCGAGGCAGGATTAATTTCAACTCCGGTGACTCAATACAGATGTCCAATAACGGGAACGGCTTATGGCGATTCAGGAAGCTGTAACGCTAATTGCTATACAATGGTAAGCTGTAATCCAGTTTCCACTGATACTTATTATTGGTATCCAAACGAAGAACCAGGGTCTCTACAATGTACTGAAGTATCCCGCCAACTTGAGAGCATATCATGCAGTGGTACATGTCCTATTCCTAGTTCAGGCGGTAAATCGTATGGCTCCAGGCCTCCTGGCTCTGTGTGCATAGGTTGGGTTTTTTGCGGTTTAATGCCGTCTTGCGACAGTACTGTTCCCGCAGGGTTTTTTGGATTTGGGAATAATGCTTATTACAAAACGACCTCTACTACTTATTCATCTTGTCCATCTTATCAATCCTGCAACGCCGAAACCACAACCACTTATTCCTGCCCTTCCGGTTATTCCCAAAGCGGTTCAATTTGCGTGGCTAGTGCAACTTGTTCTTCCGGCGGTACTTTAAACGGGACGACCGACAAATGTGAAATTAGTTCCACAAAATCTTGCCCGTCGGGAGGAAGTTATAACAGCTCAACGGGCAAATGCGAAGCAACACCCACATATGACGATTCAGGCGCCGGACAGCCGTATGGTGTGGATGCAAATTTAGCAACTGGTGTGTTTTCGGGATACGCGTGGGGTTCTGATGTTGTCGGCTGGGTTGCTTTCAGCGGTGTGACGATGAATCCATTCGCGCCGGCAGTTGTTATTTCCGCTTCGCCTAATCCTGTTGATTATAATACTTCATCAACGCTGACGTGGTCATCAACTAATGTGACGTCCTGCGTCGCCTCCGGCGATTGGTCCGGGGACAAGGCAACGTTCGGCACTGAATCAACAGGCAATCTCACAAGCGCGAAGACCTACACCATCACTTGCGCGGGTCCGGGCGGTTCGGCAGAAAACAGCGTGACGGTTAATGTTAACGGCCCCGCTTGCAATAATAACGGGACTTGCGAAGCGGAATTTGGAGAGACCAACGAGAATTGTCCTAATGATTGCCCCGCGTCTCCGAGCGCCGATTTCAGTTTGAATAATTCAAACGCCATATTCGCTTCTCTGGTCGGAGGCGCGTCTTCCGTCTCAACTGAAACAACAATAACATTGATTCCTTCCGGAACATTTACAAACGATGTCGCCCTTTCTGTTGATTCCGTGAATCCCGCGCTTTCCGGAGCGACCTTCAATTTTGCCGATTCATCTTTAAGTTCCGCGGAGTATTCAGGAGGAACAAAATTCAGCGTGAATGTGCCGTCTGGCTTTTCGTCGGGGCTTTACACCATTACCATAAAAGGAGACGGGGGCGGGCTTATAAGAACCGTCAATATCCAGCTTAACATTGAAGCGGTTGAGCCGAGTTGGATTGAGATATAGGAAAAATTTATGCTGTCAAAATTGAATAAAATTCAAATAGAATCAATCTCTGAATTTTTTGCCGATTTAGCGAAAATATTGTTTGGTTCAGCGGTGGTTGGTTTTTTTGTGCCGGGGTTTGCTGGCAATGTTTCAATCCCAACATTTGTTGTAGGTTCGCTATTGTCGGCTGGACTTTTTATTTCAAGTGTTATAATCTTAAAAGAAGGAGAATAAAAATATGAATGCGCAAGGATTAATTATCGCGTATATTATTACCGGAATATTAGCAATAATCGGCTTCATTTATGTTATGAGGCATAAATAATATCAATGAACAATATTACCCTTTATATAATTGCAGGAATTGTCGTTTTAGCGATGTTTGGTGTCGCTTTTTTCTATAGGCCGAAACATAAGGTTTAAAAACATGCGAGCTTAATTTATGGCTCATATGTTGCTTTTTGTTTGCTTTTTTGATAGGGTATACAGGTATGCAAAAAACGGACGATAAAATTGAAGAGATGTTTAAGGCGGGTATCCACTTCGGATATTCCCGTTCCAGCCGTCAT
>CAYISF010000044.1:0-4301 GCA_964366065.1 uncultured Candidatus Saccharibacteria bacterium
AAAAAAAGCCGTTGTTTGCAAAAATACAGCAAAACAAGTTCTAACCAAGCACTAAATCATACTTAGTGCCCGGCGGACACTAAGTGGGGTTCGGTGTTGGCAGAATCCCGCGTATCATGATAAATTAAGAAGTAGAACTGAACTTGCTTAGGAACATCCCGTTCCTGGGTCCCGTCTTGAAAGGAGGCTGGGATGAAAAAGAGCGCGTTACTACTGTTGTTGGTTGCACTTTTCGGCTTCGGATGTGCAGGGTATCGGCCTATAGTAGACATGCGGGGCGTCGACATGAACCGCTACCATGTTGATCTGGGGGAATGCCAGCAGTACGCTGGACAAGTAAATCCTGGGGAACATGCAGTGGTAGGCGCAGCAGCCGGCGCGGTATTAGGCGCCGCAATCGGCGCCATCTTTGGCAATCGGAGAGATGCCGGACGAGGAGCGGCCGCTTATGGGCTGGTAGGTGCGGCAGGCGGTGGTGCAGAAGGTGCAGCCGCGCAACGCGAGATTGTCAGGCGATGCATGGCCGGCCGTGGGTACAGGGTTTTATATTAAAGCGCCAGTGGCGCAGCCGTCCTCTTGCGATGCGGGGGCGGTTTTTTTACCCAGCCCAACGATTCCGTTTCCCTACCTCCGGAGCAAAAGAATATGGTACACAAATCAAAGAAACGAAACTTAAAATGATGCTTGCCTCCACGCCCCGCCAGAGGCGGGGCTACTCCTCAACAAAATTTTCTTCCACAATTCCTGATTTGCGCACGCCGAATTTTTTCTTCTAAAAGGAAAAGAATGTTTTGCTTGGCTCTGCCTCTAACGGAGCAGGCGGAGCAATTATTGACTTTTTATTGCTATAACTTTATTATTATTATGGCAACTTAGATCGTTCTGGGTATGCGCCTCATAAGTTTTTAACACCAATATTATTATGCCTACATTTAATATCAAGTTTTTTGTATCGGTTTTATCCTTAGTTTTTATTGGCATATCTATCCCTACTGCGTACGCCAGTCATTCGTGGGGTTCTTACCACTGGGCGCGTACCGAGAACCCATTTAACCTGAAGCTTGGCGACAACGTTTCGGGCGCCTGGGATGCGCGTCTCGCCACCGCTTCAAACGACTGGAATGTGTCCTCGGTTTTGGACACCACAATCGTTGCGGGGGGAACGACGAGAGACCCGAAGAAGTGTCGCCCCACCGCTGGGCAGGTGGAGGTCTGTAGCGCCAACTACGGCGGCGCCTGGCTGGGCCTAGCCCAGATCTGGGTGAGTGGCAACCACATCTATCAGGCCACCAGCAAGATGAATGACTTTTACTTCAACAAGGCGAAATACAACACGCTGGCGTGGAAACAGTTCGTCATGTGCCAAGAAGTTGGACACACCTTCGGACTTGCTCATCAGGATGAAATATTTAATAATGCGAATCTAGGTTCCTGCATGGATTACACTAACGATCCGGATGGCGGAGCGGGCGGAGCAAGCGCGACTGACCCTTCAAATGAACGCCCGAATACGCATGACTACGGCCAGTTGGTTACCATCTACACACATCTTGAGGCGTTTACTTCCGCGTTAAGTAAAAAATTCTCGGAGCCGGCCGCTACTAATGATGATATTGACACTTCGGATGCGAAGGAATGGGGCAAGGTTATACGAAAATCCAGCGATGGCCGCAGCTCTCTCCATGAACGCGATTTAGGCAAAGGCAACAAAATCTTCACTTTCGTCATCTGGGCTAATCAGGATTAACACTCAAGCCCCAACACTTCTACTCCCCTACTAATTCTTCGAGTTTTTTGACTGCTTCATCCACACTAAGACGTGAAGTGTTTATAATAACTTCTCCTTTAATTTTTTCGTCTATAATTTGGGTAGCTTCGCGAAGTAATTGGTCTATATATTTGGGAACCGTGTAATCACGCTCTTTCTCCCGCTGCTCACGCACACTTTCATCTGCAATAAACGTCGCAACAACAATCTTATAATTGAGTTTGTGTCCAAGTTTAATAAAATCTCTCACGTCGAGAGGGTCTTTTTCTGAAATTGATACCAGTGCTCCCTCAACCACAATATCTTTACCCAATTTCATATAATTTAACATGCAGTCGTGCATGTTTTTGACCGTTATGCTGTGTTCTTCAGCAGTAAGCCCTTTCTCGGAATCCCAAATAGGATTGAACTGAAAAAGAAATGTGTCTTGTGATAAAAGTGCATAACCATTTTTTTTGCAAATGCTTTTGACACGGAACTTTTACCCGTACCCGCATAACCGTTAATAATCAGAAGTGTTGCCATATTTTTGCTTAGTATATCACCTCCTTATAAATGAAGTGTAAGTAATAACGGACGCGCCTCATAGCAGCCCGTCAACATAAAACCTGCTTGGCGGTTTTCTTTTTTACACACCCCCCCGCCGCCCAAAGCGGAAGAAGGAGTTTTGTTTTTGTATAAACCCTAACGTCTTTTTTAAAATAATTCTCCTTTCCAATTAGGACCCACTTTTGTTATCCCGTCATTTTGAAAGACCAAATAGCTCGCTTTGTAAGATTCTGCGGCGGCGGGATAACGGCCGCTTGCGGCGAGAAAATGGGAAACCTGTACTGGTTGAGTAGCGACTGTTAGCCCTACCTCCGGAGCTAGGATAAAATGCTTTACGGTCTTATAATAAGAGCAGTTATTATTAGTTAATTTTTATCTAATATGCATGTATTAAATGCAAAAAAGGCGGCCGTGGCCGTCGGCTCGTTGGCCGCTTTGGGGCACGCGCTTTGGGTGGCGCTGGTCGCGCTTAACCTGTCCGGGCCGCTTCTTAATTTTGTTTTTCGGATTCATTTTTTAAGCAATCCTTACGTCATCCAAGGTTTCGGCTGGGGCCGGGCCATCGCCCTGGTTTTAGTCACCTTCGTTGCCGGGTACGTCGTCGGTTACGTTTTCGCCCTTATCTGGAATCGCCTCCACCGGGAATAAGTATAAATCAAAAAAGCCCTGAACTTGTTGAAGGGCTTTTTTGATTTGTCCTTGTATTTTCCGTTAAAGCGAGGGTTTGTTTTTGAAAAACATTGCGGAGCGCGACGGCGCGAGCATAGCAATCTCGCCGCCAGGCGGATATGCGCGTTTTTCAAAAACTTAAACCCGAGTGCTTTTTACTTTTTCTTGTTCCCCAGAATCTTAAACATCTTTGTACCGCAGACAGTGCACACTCCTTTCATTGCCTTTCGGCCGTTTTTCATCGTCACTTCCTGGGTGTCCTTCATTTCTCTTCCCGGTTTAACTCTGCACTTTACGCAGTATCCTATTTCTGCCATATAAATTATTCGATTATTTTTAATGCTAATAGAAACCCTACTTATTACCTATGTATATTATACCAAAATTAAGCCAATCAAGGGAAATCCCCTTATCCGTTATTAATCCCTTTTTATAGTATTATTATCTTATGCCGTGGCAAGACATTGTTATAGCTATAGGCCAGTGGATTTTTCTTTTTGCCCTTTTCCCTTCTATTTTAAGCAAAGACAAGCCAGCCTTAACAACAAGCATCTCCACGGGCATTGTCCTTATGGTTTTCACCATCACCTATGTCTCGCTCTCTTTCTGGGCATCCGCCATTTCCACTTTCCTCGTAAGTGCCGGCTGGTTCACTCTTGCCATTCAAAAGTATATGGCAAACCGGAAATCATAGTAGAATTAAAGAATGCTCCTGAGAAAAACCCGAAAATCGCTCAAGGACGCCTTAAGCGGCCTCAAGACCGTTTGGGCGGAAGAACATAATTTCCGCATTGAAGTTGTCGCCGCAATCGCGGTGGTTTTTAGTATTTTTTACTTCAACTTCTCATACATTGAATCCGCTTTCAGCATACTCGCGATTATCATTGTCATTGCCGCGGAAATCGTAAACACGGTCATTGAGGATTTATGCGACAGAATAGAGCCGAATCATGACGAAACCATAGGCAAAATCAAAGACACCATGGCAGCATTCGTGCTTGTCAGTGTCACGGGAGCTATTATTATCGGCATCATTATCTTTGTCCGCCATTTCAGCGCCGTATTCCTCTAACCATGCCTGTCAAGAATATCCGGAAATACGAAACGAAACAAAGCGGAAAAAACCAAACCGTCGTTTTCGCCAACGACTAAAAAATTTCTACGTTACCAAAAATCTTAACGAATTTCGCTCCGTGTCTTCGGGCCAAAATAGCCGGCGGCCGGGACAATTCCGCGCGCCTCTTGGAATTTAATCAGAGCGGCGCGCGTTGCCGGACCAAAATAAGCAGTTTCATTGCCCGGAGAACCGGCGCCG
>CAYISF010000045.1:0-4141 GCA_964366065.1 uncultured Candidatus Saccharibacteria bacterium
TTTAATTTTAGGGTTTATCTTATCCTACAACCCGGATATTGTTTTCAGCGGTGATGTATTCCAATTGTTTCGGGGCGAAATAAATAGTAAACGGCGGGGTTTTTGAAGAGCCGATGAACGTATCGTTTATAAAATAATCAACGCGCGAGAGCGGATATCGGCCGCTCTCGGAGATTTTCACGAAAACCCGTGATGAGGCCGGATAAACAATGCTCGCTTGCGGTTCGGTGATGGTGATTTTCGGGGCGAACTGCGGCAAGTGAACGTCGTCAGTCGCGGTGGGGATGCTCTCTCTGGTATAGCCAAATATCGGATGCGTAAGGAGCCATTTTTGAATCGGCGTTTCCCAAAGGATATATTGCGGGTCATCTTCCGGATTTTCCGGCGGAGGTCCCAGCGGGTCTTTCCTGGAGACCCAATAAAGAATTGAATGCGCGTTTGTAATTGAGCGCTCTTCCCTGGTTTCTTTCGGGGTCAGCGCCGTGGAGAGCTTTCCGGAAATCTTATCAATAGTGAATGTCTCATTGCCCTGCCACAGTCCGCGGAGCACCGGTTTTAGCGCCGGGTCTATCGGCTCTGGTTTTTCAAAATACTCATTCGGGTAATTCTTAAGCGCTTCCATCATAAATTCGTGCCACAAAGGCGCGATGATGAAACCGGCAATCTTTTTCTGCATGGGGCTGTTATCGTTGTTTCCGGCCCACGCCCCGACGGCAAGCGACTGAGTGTATCCCAAAATCCACGCGTCGCGGTAATCATTCGTCGTTCCCGTCTTTGACGCCACATCCCCGTGCCCTTCCACGTAAAGCGCCGACTGTTCCCCGAATTCCGGCGCCCGCGCCACATTGTCGGAAAGGATATCAGAAATCTGAAGAGCGATATCTTTTGGAATCACCTGATCGCCGCGGTCTTCCCATTCTTCAAGAATCTCACCTTCCGAGTTTTCAACCTTAAGTACGCTTTGATACGGATTTCGGATACCGCTGTTGGCGAAGACCGAGTAAGCACTGGTCATATCAAGGAGAGATACTTCGCCGCCTCCCAATACCAAAGTAAGCCCGTATTGGTCCGGAGTAGTTAAGCTTTTAATGCCCATTGCCCGCGCGGTGTTGATGGAATCCTGAATTCCGGCAAGATAGAGGGTTTTAATGGCGGGGATATTTCTTGATTGGGCGAGCGCGCTTCGTATGGGCATCGGTCCCAGATATTTCCCGTCGAAATTTTCCGGCATATAACAATCTTCTGTCTTGGTGTTGGTGCCGGGGATTGGTTTGCCGTCCGGCGTGCAGCTTGACTGGAATTCCGTTCTTAAGTCAAAGAGAACCGTGTCGGCGGTGTATCCTTTTTCAAAGGCGGTGGCGTACACAAACGGCTTAAACGACGACCCCGGCTGGCGGTGGGCGATGGCAACGTTGAAATTGCCGTCTATCCTTTTGTCAAAATAATCGCGCGAACCGACCATGACCAGTATTTGTCCCGTTTTCGGGTCTATGGCCACCATGCTCGCGTTTGTGGCGTTGAAATTCTTCTCGTTCTCCAAGGAGTAGCGTTTTGTTATTTCTTCGGCCTTGGTCTGCAAATCATAATCAAGCGTGGTGGTTACTTTCAGTCCGCCGGACTCCAGTGCGTCGGTCCCGTATTTTTGTTCCAGATATTCCCGCACGAAAATAACGAAGTGCATGGCCAAAGCCCCGTCTACGGTGCTCGGGAGGAAGGCCACTTGCTCGGCAAGAGCGTTTTTGCGCTCATCGTCCGATATGAATTTCAGTTCATTCATGCGTTTAAGCACCAATTGTTCCCGGCCGTCCAAACCCTTTCTGTTGTTGCCGTAAGGAGAATAATGCGTCGGCGCCTGCGGCAGCGCCGCCAGGTATGCCGCCTCGGCAAGCGTCAAATCGCGCGGCTCTTTGCCTAAAAATGTGCGGCTGGCTTCGGCGATGCCGTAGATATTGCCCCCGTACGGGGCTTCATTCAGGTATAGCGCCAAGATATCGTCCTTGCCCATGATTTGCTCCAATTTTACGGCAAGTATCCACTCCTTTATCTTCCTTGTGATGCTTCTGTCGGAAGTGAGAAGGGCGTTCTTAATGACCTGTTGGGTGATGGTGGAACCGCCCTGGTAGTTTCCTCCGGTGAACGGCGCCAGAATATTTACGAGGACGGAGCGGATGATGGAAGTTATCTTTATGCCGCGGTGCTGGTAGAATTCAGAGTCCTCGATTGCCACAGTGGCGTTTTTGATATTGACACCCATATCGCTGTCCGCAATAACCGTGCGGCGGATGTTGCCGTGAACGTCATAGAGCAAAATTTTTCCCGTCCGGTCGTAAATTTTGGTGGAGCTTTGCACCTTGCGGGTTTCAAACGAACTGAAGTCGGGCATGCGGATGCTCCCGACCCAAAAGAAAAAAACCCCGCCCGCTATAAAGAGGAGGAGAAATCCAAGCTGGACAAGGCGCCGGGAGAAAAAAGGTTTTTTTAGGGGGCGGGAATATTGAAACATGTATGCTTCGAGAATACCACAAAACTGCGATTTTGTGGTAAAGTAATTGGGACTTGTCCCGTTAGAAGTTCACTCAAAGATACGGGAATATTATTTAAGGAAGGCGGAGCCGAATAATAGTTGCTACAAATGACATTACGAATTATGAACTTAAACTTCTAACGGGATGGAGATAGACACCAATTCAGAAAAAATAAATCGCCTGCTCACCCGCGGTGTTGAGGAAATTTTTGTAAAAGAATCGCTCCAAAATAAACTCTGCTCCGGCAGGGAGCTTCGCGTAAAACTGGGCTTTGACCCGACTTCGCCTTATGTTCACATCGGCCGGGCTGTCGTCCTTTGGAAATTGCGCGAGTTTCAGGAACTCGGGCACAAAATTATTTTTATCGTCGGAGATTTTACCGCGCTCATCGGTGACCCTTCCGACAAACTTGAGAAACGGCCGGCGCTCACGGCGGAGCAAATCAAAGAAAATACAAAATACTACAAAAAACAAGTCGGGAAAATTATTGATATAAAAAAAGCGGAGTTCAAATTTAATTCCAGATGGTTAAAGAAACTCAATTTCAGCGATGTGGCGGAACTGGCGGAATGTTTTTCCGTCCAGCAGATGTCCCACCGCCGCAATTTTGCCGACCGGATGGAGAAAGGGGAAGAAATATCTTTGCGCGAATTCCTTTATCCGCTTATGCAGGGCTACGATTCGGTGGAGGTGAAAGCGGACGTGGAGCTCGGCGGTTTTGACCAGTTGTTCAATCTGAAAGCGGGCAGAATAATTCAGAAACATTACGGCCAGCCGGAACAGGATATCATGGCCGGGGCAATGCTTCCAGGAACGGACGGACGGAAAATGTCGTCGTCATGGGGGAATGTCATAAATATATTGGATAAGCCGGGCGATATGTACGGGAAGATTATGTCCATTCGCGATGATTTGATAATCAAATATTTCACCTTGTGCACGCGCTTGCCCGAAGAGGAAATTTCAAAAATTGAGGAGGGACTTAAGGGCGGAGAGAATCCGCGCGACATCAAAATGCGTTTGGCGCGCGAAATAGTGGCGCTTTATTACAGCGAGAAAAAAGCGCGCGTGGCGGAAAAGAATTTTATCAAAACATTCCGGAATAGAGGAGTGCCGGAAGAAATTAAAACAGTTCATGCCGCGGCGGGATGCGCGCTCGCCGATATTTTGGTTGAAGAAAAAATTATTTCTTCAAAAAGCGACTGGTGGCGTTTGGTGGAGGGCGGGGGAATTGAAATAAACGGAAGTGTGGTCAAAGACGCGCGCGTTGTTGTAAGCGGAGAACAGCTAGTCCGTATCGGCAAAAAAAGATTTGTGAAAATTATTTCAAATTAAAAAATAAAACGAAAGGTAAACAAAAACCCCCCTGAGTTTATCGAAGGGGAGTTTTTTGTTTTATTACATGTCTTCTTCCGTTTCCTCTATGTCAGCCGCGAGGTCATCGTCGCCCAAGTCGCCGAGCAAATCGTCAGCGAGCAGGTCTTCACCATCAAGCACAGCTTCGGGGTCAATATCGCGCCCTTCACCACGAGTCATATCAATCATAGTAACTTTTTAAGCTAAATTATTAATTAAACCCGATAATGGTTACCCCATTTTTAGCAAAAAGAAGTTTC
>CAYISF010000046.1:0-4033 GCA_964366065.1 uncultured Candidatus Saccharibacteria bacterium
CAGCAGGCCGATCCAAAAGCGATAAATCTTTCCTGGTCACTCCTCGCTACACTCGTCGTGCCCCGCGGACTTACGCAGACTTGACGCTGAATTACGCAGAAAGAATTTGAATTCCTTCCGCGACCTTCTGCGTTCGTTCTGCGTTGTTCTGCGGGTCATTCCGAATACAGTGAGGAATGACCAGATATCAAGTATTAGTTCATCTTTCGATGAATTATTCCTGACTTTGGGGTTCGTTCCTAATTATTACTACCTCGTTTGCCACTAAACTTTCAACATCTCCAACTTGATATAATCTCATCTTTGAAAATGAAAATTTCGTTCGACTTGCATGCCTTATCCACGCCGCCAGCGTTCATCCTGAGCTAGGATCAAACTCTAATGAAAAATTTTGTATAATTTTTACCCATTCGATTTCTCTCGGGGTAAAAATTGCTACGCAATTTTTAGACGGAACAAAAGAAAAAATACTTTTATTCCTGTTTAATCATTTCTCAAATTAAACTGGTTTTTGTCCCATTAGAGGCTTGTCGCCCCAAGGTGACCAAGTCACTCGCAAGCTTGCGAGGGCGGCCTCTAACGGGATTGCACTAACTATGTGGATCCATAAACTTGTTTGATAAGAAACCCTACCAAACTTTTTATTTGGATCTATTTTCAAAGACCGCACATTCCAGAGAGATAGAAAACCAATTTAAAAGCCGTCTATCTCTAGACGTCCATCTAGTATACCTATAGAAAAGATCAAGTCAACCCAGCAAAATAGTGCTTATTTAAAAGCGTTAATTACTATTGACTTTTATGCATTACTATGCTAAAAATAGTATAGTAAATAACTGGTCAAGGAGGCCAAAAATGCTAAACGCACTTTCCCCATTCATTGTATCCATCTTCCTGTCCGTGTTCGTGCTCTTAATCGGTGCCGTTATTCTGAGAGTGGCAATCGAGAAATACGTACCCGAAATGAGGAGAGGAAGAATGATGAATTTTATGATGGCTCTTCTTACGGTTATTGTCGCTTTCCTTCTGTATTATTTCCTACGCAGTCTCGGTTTCTGACAGAACTACGCGCTATTTGAAAAGCCCCGCGATGCGGGGCTTTTTGTTTTTCCTATTTTTTTATTTATTCTGCCGCTTTTTAAATCTTAATAAAAAATAAAAATAGGCGGTTCTCCGAAGAGTCCCGCCTATAAATACCAATTTCACCACGCTCCCCAGAGGTGCATTTTGAGGATTAACGGGAGGCCTTTATCTTTTTTCTTTTGTGTTTCTCCGCTTGCTTTCCCGTCTTCCTGCTGAGCGACTGCCGGCTGAACGCTATGGTTTGAAAATTCCCCCGCCTCCTTAAAAGACATTAAGAGGCCGGAAATACAGATAGTTATTCCAAAGTGAGACTTTGGAATTAAACGAGCCCAAGGTCGTAAGTGATTTTCACGTATTACCGCCTTACTTTTGACTCTAAAAGCGATGTTCGTTTTTCGAGGGCTTGGAACTCCTCGTAGTCAACTTTCTTTTTCATCCCGCCTTTCAAAAATTCTATGTCGTTCTTTATAATTTCAACATCTTCCGCTATTCTGCCTGTCATTTCAGTATGAGAATCCAACTTTTTGTTAATACCACCAAATTGTTCAACAACTAAATCTAGCTTGCTTGAATAATCCTCGTGCAAAACACCAAGATAGCGTTTAATCTCGCTTGTTTGAGATTCATTGTTATTCTTTTTAGACAATTCCTTCTTCATAAAGCTTAATTATAGACCCTCGTATATTGAAGTCAATTTTACACAAAACTATTTCTTCCCCTTTCTCCCCTGTAATTTCTCCACCCACACCGTAAGCGGACTGGCGAAGAAAATTGACGAGTAGGTACCAATGAAAACGCCGGCGAAAAGGAGCATTGAGAAATCGCGGGTTGAGGCGGGGCCGAAGTACCATAGCGCGCCCAAAACTATTAAGATGGTGAGTGAGGTATTGACGCTACGAGTGAATGTCTGCACTAAACTTTTCCCCACTACTTCCTCAAACAAATTTGAAACTTTAAGCCGCAAATTCTCGCGGATACGGTCAAAGACCACGATTTTGTCGTGAACGGAAATACCCAAGATAGAAAGAAGCGCCACTACGAAAAGAGAATTGACTTCTTTGCCGAGATAAGCGAAAAGTCCCGCCGGAATTATGATGTCGTGTATAAGCGAGACCATTGTAATGAGGCCATACTTCCACGAGGAAATGGGCTCCGAGACCTTGCGGAAAGCAAATGTGATGAAGAGGATAATACCAAGCAGAACTGTAAGAATGGCCACCCACGCTCGGGAGCGGAGTTCCTTTCCTATGGTCGGGCCAATAGAGCTAAACTGCTTTTCCGTAAGCGGGTTTGCGCCGTCCGCTGAAAGCGTCTTTACGATATCGGTATGTTCCTTGTCACTTAAATCCTTGGTGCGGACGATTAAATCCTTCTCTCCCGATATCTGAAGGTGCGTGCCGGGAAATTTATCCTTGAGCGCGCTTTCAAGCTTAGTTATATCCGGACGGGCGGTAGTGTAAGAAACTTCAAGCAGTGAGCCGCCGGTAAAATCAATGCCGACATTGAAACCCTTAGCAATCATGGCGATAAGTGCCAAGACGACGAGAAATCCCGATATGGCGAAAAATATATTTCTGTATTTGATGATGAACATGGCTGATTTTTAAGAAGCGTAGCGACTATAAAAATCGCCACCCAGCCCTCTTATATTAATTATTTCTAAATTATTTACTTTTAACAACATCTTAATATTTTTAATCATTTTACTCTCAAATCCAGAAGAGGGCTGGGTCACAGAAAATATATTCGCTATCGCTCATTATTTTCTAGTGAACCCGCTACTGAATAAGAATGATATTAAAGCATTCTTTTGGGTAACGCCGAGGGAGAAAAGGAAAGTGCGTGTTACGGTAATGGCTGAGAACATCGAAATTAAAACCCCCAGAACGAAGGTAAGAGCGAATCCTTGCACCAAACTCGTCCCGAACCAGTAAAGAATAACACCGGTTATCATGCTGGAAATATTGGAATCACGGATAGACGGCCAGGCGCGGGAAAATCCTTCTTTTATGGAGCCCTCCACATCCCGACCGCCCCGCAATTCTTCTTTAGTTCTTTCGGCCACAAGAATATTCGCATCCACGGCCATGCCAACGGAAAGTATGAATCCGGCAATGCCGGCGGCGGAAAGCGTTACGGGTATGAGCTTAAATATGGCAAGTATAATGAGGGTATAAACGCCGAGAGCGACTACGGCAATGAAACCCGGCAAGCGATACCAGAGAACGAGAAAGAGAGCGACAAGAAGCAGTCCGAATATTCCCGCCTTAAGGCCTGCGGCAAGAGCTTTTTCTCCAAGAGGGGCGCCAATAGATTGCGTTGAGAGGAGTTCAATCGGTACAGGGAGTGCGCCGGAATTAAGCCGTCCTACCAAGGTCTTAGCTTCAGCAGGAGTGAAGCTGCCGGAAATTTGGGCTTGGCCGCTCGTTATCTCTTCGCGCACTACCGGAGTGGAAATAGGAGCATTATCAAGATAAATGGCCACTGTTTTCCCCACGTTTGCTTTGGTGATGTCTCCGAACAATTTTGTCCCGTCAGTATCAAACTGCAAACCGACTTTTGGCTCGCCGGTTTGCGAGTCAAATTCAAGCGTGGCCTTTTTCAAATATCGGCCGGTAAGAGAAGTCGCAATATAATTCGGGTCTTCCATAAGAAGCGGGCTGAAAATCGGCTGACCGCCGGATTCCTTGGATTTCTGATAATCCTGATATGCCTTCACGATGGAATTTTTCTCCGGTCCATTCGGGCGTTCGGTTTTAAATTCAAGAAGTGGAGTCTGCCCTATCATGGCAACTGCCTGCGACACGTCGGTGATGCCCGGCACGCCGGAGCGATCCAGCACGTTCCAGGCGGTTGCGGCCCGCATGATCGACGAGGCGACGGTATTTTCCGAATAGCTGCCGGGCAGCGCGCCCTCTCGCAGGCCGTTAAGCGCGCGCGCTTCATGGCG
>CAYISF010000047.1:0-3899 GCA_964366065.1 uncultured Candidatus Saccharibacteria bacterium
TCTTATTGACTGCGGCCTTTTTCAATGCCCGAAATTCTGCGATATCCGCAGCCATGACCCGTTCCCGTTTGACCCAAAAAGCATAGAAGCGCTTTTTGTTACGCACGCGCACGTTGACCACACGGGGCGAATTCCGAAATTAGTAAAAGAAGGTTTTCGCGGAAAAATTTATTCAACATATCCGACAAAAGATTTGGCGGAGCTGATGTTAAAAGACAGCGTCAACGTTATGGCCAAAGAAGCCGAGCGCGAAGGCGGGGCGGTCCCTTACGCCGAAGAAGACGTTGACCGCGTTATGTCTTTTTGGGAAGGCAAAAATTATCATGAAAAAATTCAAATCGGCGATTTTGCCGTAACTTTTTACGATGCTGGTCATGTTTTGGGCTCGGCTATGATTTTGGTGGAAACGGAAGGCAAAAAAATTCTGTTCAGCGGGGACTTGGGAAACCCGGCAAACCCGCTGCTGAATGGCTTTGAAAAAGTTAGCGGAGCGGAGGTTTTAATTTTGGAATCCACCTACGGCGACCGCGAACACGAAGGGATTGAGGAGAAAAAATTACTTTTAGAAAGAGTTATAGAAAAAAGCGTCGTGCAAGGAGGGGTGCTGATGATTCCGGCGTTTTCTTTGGAGAAGACGCAGGAGCTTCTCTGGGAAATTTCAGATATGCTGCGGAAAAAAGAAGTTCCAAACGTCCAGATTTTTTTGGACAGCCCCCTCGCGATCCGCGCGACTGAGGTTTATCAAAAATATTATTCTTATCTCAATAAAGCCTATGTTGATAAAAAATCTTTTTCTTTTTTAAATTTTCCGCAGGTTCATGTTACTTTGACTACGGATGAATCTAAAAAAATAAATAACGCGCCGGCGCCAAAAATTATTATCGCGGGCTCCGGCATGTCAGCCGGCGGACGCATTTTGCACCACGAAAGAAGATACTTGCAGGACCCCAAAAGCACGATTTTATTCATCGGCTACCAGGCGCCCAGTTCTTTGGGAAGACGTATCCAGGACGGCGCGGATGAGGTTACGATTTTTGGTGAAAAAATTCCGGTCAGATGCCATAAAGAAACCATCTACGGTTATTCAGCGCATCCCGATTACGCGGCGCTTTTTGAATTCGTCCGCGAAAAATCCGACACTTTGAAAAAAATTTACACAACCCACGGCGAGCCGAAATCCTCTCTGGCGCTTGTCCAGCGCCTCCGCGATAATCTGGGCATTCCCGCCTATGCCCCAAAATACGGCGAGAGTGTGGAGATTTGACAAAGTTTAAGGATAGGAGTATAATGGAGGTGGAAGCTTGAAATAGGCATAAACAAAGCTAAAAGGCAAGTCTGTGGCCTTTGACGCATGCAAAACATTAGTTGAAAAAAGAAAGGAGGATGACAATGGGGATCTTGCAACGTGCGGCCATCATGGGAGGAATTAGGCAACTCATAATGTATCAAGAACCAGGTTTTACCGCTCTAGCCAAAAAGAAGCCTTACATTGCTCGCGCAAAAATTAGCGATCTCGGTTTTATAGATATGCCGACTGCACCAGAAATATGGGCTCGCATTCAAGAAGTTCGCGGAGTCTGGCTCGAAGGGGTTGGATCTGATTTGCGGCTTGTCTTCGATGAGCGGAAGCGGGATTTTACCTTGGTTGAAAGAAAGAAGCTTACTAAATCGAACCTTAGTTCAAACGCTTTTGGCATGAAGGGTAGTGATGGAGTGTGGCTGTTTGGCCCCTGCGTCTATAACTCAATCCGTCACCCCCTTTCGTACCTGGTCGTCTTCGTTCGCCTCAAGTAGTGCCTTGCCCTTGCAGATTTGTAGAAATACATTTTTGCAAGGGCTTTTTCTTTTTCAAAAATTTTTGATACAATTAAACAATGGACGGAAAACATATACATTTGAAATACAAAATCTGCGTGTCTGGGGCGGCGGAGACGGGGCATTGCGCGCCGGACGCGCTGGAAAAAGCGAAAGTATTGGGCGAGGAAATTGCCAAAAATAACGCTGTTTTGGTGAACGGCGCGACAACCGGCTTCCCAATGTGGGCGGCCATTGGCGCCAAAGAGGCGGGCGGTTTTACCATCGGGCTTTCTCCGGCGTCTTCCGAAAAAGAGCATATTGAAGCTTATCATCTGCCAGTGGACTATATGGATATAATAATTTACACCGGCTTTGGATATTCCGGCAGAAATTTGCTTTTAACGCGTTCTGCCGACGCGGTGATTGTGGGTTGCGGCCGGTGGGGGACGATTAACGAATTTACCATCGCTTTGGAGGAAGGAAAACCGATTGGCGTTTTGGATGGAGCCGGAGGGTCCACGGAAGTAATTAAAGACATTATTGAAAAATCCCACCGCGGTCCCGGAAATATTGTTTATGATGAGGACCCCAAGAGCTTGGTAGAAAAAGTTTTGAAGATGGTCAAAAAAGAAAAAATTATAAAAATTTAATGGCGTTTCGGATATCCCCATTTTGGGAGGCGATAGGAATTACCGGAAGCGTGATTATTGGTTCCGGCATATTTATACTGCCTTACGCGGTGAGCATCTCCGGCTTTTGGGCGGCGTTAGGCATGGGGGCGCTCGCGTTTTTTTTGGTGCTCTCAATCCATTTGGCTTACGGAGAAATAGTATCCAACACGGACGAGCGCCACCGCCTTCCCGGCTATGCTCAACTGTATCTGGGGAAATTTGCCGGCGCGTTGTCCAAAACCACCGAACTTTTGCTGTTTAACGCCGTGCTTTTGACCTACGGAATTTTGGGGGGACAATTTCTTTCCGTGGTTTTTGGAGGAAACGCAACGGGTTGGTCGCTTCTTTTTTTCGCGGCGGCCGCTTTAGTTTTGCTTTATTCTCAAGTAGAACGCATCGGCTCAATAAATTTTCTGATCATGATCGTGGTCGTGATAACGGAGCTCGCCATCGCGTTTTTTTCTTTTAAGGCGGGTTCTTTTTCTAACCTGCCTTTTTACGGGAAGGACTCCTTTTTTTCTTTCGGCGTGTTTGTGTTCGCTCTCGCGGGACTTTCTATCATTGCCGACGCCAGAGAAATTTTCAGGCGGGGGAATATTGAGCATAAATTAAAATCGGTAATTATTTTAATTACATCCCTTCCGCTTCTGCTTTACTTTATTTTTATAGTGTCGGTGCTGATGGCTACCGGCATGGACACGACCAAAAATGTTTTCTCCGGCCTGGCCAATGTCTTGGGCAGCCGTGTCATCATAGTCGGCGCGTTCGTCGGAGCTTTTTCCATGTTTTCCTCTTTTCTCGCTTTGGGGTATGACCTGAAAAAAATTTACGAGTTGGACCTCTCTTTGCCGAAGCTTATGTCTTGGGCTTTGGCAGTGTTTTTTCCGGTGGCATTTTTTATTTTTACTAGGATTGATTTTGTAAAACTTATATCCATTGTCGGCGGAATGCTCATCGCGGTTGACGGCATCTTAGTTTTTTTTATTTTAAGGAAAATGCGCGCCGAGGGCCTCTCGCGCGTTAAATTTCTCCCTTTCGGTTTTTGGCAAAAGGCGTTGCTTCTCCCTATTTTGATTTTGAGCATAGTTTATGAAATTATTTATCAGATTTTATAAAAATGAATCAATGGCACGCGAAAACAATTCCCGAGATTCTTGACGCGCTTCATTCGCGCGAACATGGTTTAACGAAAGAAGAAGCGGCGGAACGCCTCAAGGAATATGGCCTAAATTATCTTCCTGAAGGGAAGGCTGACAGCCCTCCCGTTATTTTCCTGCGCCAGTTCCAAAGCCCGCTCATCTACATTCTCCTTGCCGCCGCGGCGATTGTATTCGCGATGGGAGAAACCAAAGACGGCTCAATTATTCTTGCCGTCCTTCTCTTCAACGCCATTGTCGGGACAATCCAATAGGGCAAGGCGCAAAACACGCT